>NZ_JBHWDU010000103.1:0-25770 GCF_042734825.1 Kitasatospora sp. NPDC059648
GGGGGCGGCGCGCGCGGGGCCGGGGGCTGTGCCGGCGGGCCCCCCCCCGCCGCCGGGGCGGGTGTTGTTGTCCGCCGCCCCCGCCGGGCGGCGCAACCCCCGGGGGCCCCCCGCCATCCCGCTTCTCACCAGAAGAGCGGGTGGCGGACCGGGTGGGCGCCGATCCGGCCCGGCGGCAAAAGTCGGACGTTCCGCCAGTTGGACAGGCCCCCGGACCTCCACCGGTACAGGCGCGCCCCGACCGCTGAACGGGCGCGCGGTCAGTGGTGCCAGGCCGTGCCTCCGGTGTTGCGGACGAACCGCTGCAGGACCTTCAGCGTGGTCAGGTACTCCTCGTCCGAGATGCCCGCGTGGCGCTCGGCCCACAGCTCGCCCTGGGCGGCGGCCACCTCGTCGAAGAACGCCCGGCCCTCGGCGGTGAGTTCGAGCCGGCCCCCGGCGTACTCGGTGACCCAGCCGCGCTCGACGGTCGCGTCGATCTCGGTCTCCATGGCGTCCTGCCCGGTGTCGAGGTAGTCGCGCAGGGTGGCACAGACGTCGTCGCGGGTCCTCGGCTCCTCGGCGCGGGCGAGCTGGGCGAGCACCCACCACTGCGGCTGGGTGGTGCCGAGCTCGGCCAGCGCGCTCCGGGTCCGGCCGACGACGGCCTTGTAGGCGGCCCAACTCCAGTACCCGATCGGCTGCTTGATCAGTTCGTCGTCACTGTGCGAGTACTCCATGGCCGGTCCGCTCCTCCTCGTCGATCTCTTCGGTGCGACCGACCCTAGAAGTTGAAGTCGACTTGAGGTCAAGGGCGCGGGCGCCGCGGGGCGGGATGCGGCTCAGCCGGTGGGTGTGCCGATCCGGTCGCGTTCGAGGGCGGAGCGCAGGGTCGCGAAGGTCCGGGCGGCGGCCGTGAGCGAGGCGGCGTCGAGGGTGCCCGTGAGGAGTTCGGCCAGGGTGTCGGTGAAGGTCCGCCGGGCCTCCTCGGCCAGCCGGGCGCCGTCGGCGGTCAGGGCCAGCAGTGAGGACCGGCGGTCCGAGGGGTTCGGCCGGCGGGTGACCCATCCCTGCTTCTCCAGGCGGTCGATGCCCTTGCTGGTCGCCCCGACGCCGACGGCGAACTCGGCGGCGATGTCCGCGACCCGGCACCCGGGGTGGCGGTGCAGGTGGTCGAGGAACTCGTACTGCGAGGTGACGATCCCGTGCCGTTCGCGGAGGCGGTCGCCGAGGGCGTTGTACAGCCGGGTCTCGCACCTGACCAGGTCGGCGAACAACTCGGGGAGTCCGGCTGCGGGGCGGCCCGCGTTCAATGTATCTTCCATGGCATATAGTGTACGGGAAGCTACTTGTGGCAGGAGTGTGCCCATGAGCAGGGAACAGCGCATCCGGATCGACGGAATCCTGCGCCGGCCGGAGCCGGAAGGACCCAGGACGGTCGAGGAGATCCGGGCCGGCTTCCGGGAGCTGATGGCCCGGATGATCGTGCCCCACGGTCGTATCCGGACCGCCGACACGACCCTCGGCGGCCGGCCCGCCCTGCGCGTCGAGCCGAAGACCGGCCCCGACACGGGGGCGCAGGACGGCGCTGGGGCCGGGACGATCCTGTACTTCCACGGCGGCGGCTGGGTCTTCGGCTCGCCCGCGACCGCCCTTTCGCTGACCGGGAACCTGGTGGCCAGGACCGGCCTGGGTGCCTACTCGGTGGACTACCGGCTCGCCCCCGAGCACCCATTCCCGGCCGCGATCGAGGACACCCTGAGCGCCTATCGCGACCTGCTCGGCCGAGGTGCGGAGCCCTCCACCGTCGTCTTCGCGGGGGACTCGGCCGGCGGCGGCCTCGCCGTCACCACCTGCCTCGCCGCCCGGGACGCGGGCCTCCCGCTGCCCGCCGCCGTCCTGGCCTTCTCGCCGGGCCTCGACGCGACCAGGTCCGGCGAGAGCATGACGACGAAGGAGGGCGTCGACCCGATCTTCACCCGCGCGGCCCTCGAACACACCGGGGCCATGTACCTCGCCGGAGCCGACCCGCGCCAGCCGCTGCTCAGCCCGGCCGTCCACGCCGACCTCACCGGCTTCCCCCCGATGCTGATCCAGGTCGGCGCCAACGAGATGCTGCTGGACGACTCCGTCCGCCTGGCCGCGCGGGCGAGGACCGCGGGCGTGGACGTCATCCTGGACGTCACCGCCGATGTGCCGCACGTGTTCCAGTCGTTCGCGGGCGGCGTCCTCGACGAGGCCGACGAGGCGTTGGACCGTGCCGCCCTGTTCCTGCGTCAGCGGATCCGGGCCGGGCAGGCCGCGCGGGCGTCGGCCGCATAGGGGGTCGAGGCGCGCACGCGGATTCAGGGCTCGGTGCTCGCCCGGCGCAGCAGGTAGGCGCCGGAGCCGGCGGCGAGCACGGCCATGCAGGCGGCGAAGACCAGGCCGGCGCGGGTCAGGCCGAGCGGACCGGTGATCAGGCCGACGCCGATGACGGGGATCGAGATGCCGAAGTAGGCGACCACGAACAGCGCCGAGAGGGCGCCGCCGCGGTGCTCGGCCGGGCTCGCGTCGGCGACCTCGCCCACCGCGCCGCGCAGTCCCATGCCCTGGCCTGCGCCGCCCACCAGCGCGGCGAGCACCAGGAGCGCCAGGACGGCCCAGGCGAGCGAGCCCGCCAGCAGCGCCAGTCCGGCGATCAGCACCAGGCAGCCCAGCGGGATCGCCCGGGCGCTGCCCAGTCGGGGGACGAGCAGCTGGCCGACGGTGGAGGCGAAGAAGGCCGCGAACACGACGAGGCCGACGACCGCGCGGTTGTGGATGTCCAGGCCCTCGGCGAGGAAGGCCGGGCTGACCGAGGTGAACAGGCCCAGCAGGGAGAACCCGGCGAAGGCGGCGATCCCGGCCGGCAGGAACACCCGGCGCACCTCCGGCGGCAGTTCGGGCCGGTTGGGCCGGGCGGTGCGCAGCGGACGGGCGTCGCTGACCGTCTCCGGAAGCAGCAGGAGCAGTCCGAAGGAGACGGCGAGCAGCACCAGGTGCGCCACGTACGGCAGTTGCAGGGGGTGCGGCGCGTACTCGGAGAGCAGGCCGGACAGCAGCGGTCCGCAGCCGAGGCCGCCCATGTTCGCTGCGGTCGCGGCGAAGTCCGCGCGCCCGCCGCGCCCCGACGGGGCGAGCTCCAGCACGTACGCGGTCGCGGTGCCGGTGAACAGGCCCGCGGACAGGCCGGACAGCAGCCGGCCGAGGCAGAGCAGCAGCACGCTGTCCGCGGCCAGGAAGACCACGGCGCTGGAGGCCGCGCAGAGCAGCCCGCAGAGCAGGACGGGGCGGCGCCCGACCGTGTCGGAGACGTTCCCGACCAGTAGCAGGACGCCGATGACGGCGAAGGCGTAGACGGCGAACACGACCGTCACGGTCAGTTCGGAGAAGCCGATCTGCTCCCGGTACAGGCCGTACAGCGGGGTGGGCAGGGTGGTGCCCGCCATGCAGACGGCGAAGGCGAAGGCGGCCAGGAGGTAGCCCGTTCGGGCGAGTGCGGGCGGAGCGGTCCGATGATCGGTCACCTGGCCACGATAGGTGCGTCATCCGGTAGGGCCGAGGCGCACGGGCGGGCGCTGCGCCGACCGGACGTACGCCGGAAGGTGCGGCCGTTGTCCGCGGGTCGCCTGACGGTTCGTGAAAGTGCCTGCGCGAGCGATCATTTCCCATCCCGACCGCCTTCCGTTCACCTCAGCTGGCGGACTGCCATTCCGGTCAGCTCGCACACATCAGCCCGGCGCCCCGGAGGAGCCCCTGCCCGCCACCCTCGGACCCCGCCTCGGACACGCCCTCGCGATCGGCGCGTTGGCGCTGATCGGCTCGGCCGCCAGCCCGGCCGCCGTCACGGCCGCTTCCGCCGGATCCGCCTCGCAGGACCACCACGTCACCGTCCTGGCCGACGCCGCGCCGGAGCAGAAGGCCACGGGCGGCGGGGGCGGCGGCTGAAGCCCGAGCATCCAGTGCTGATCCTGAGCCGTACCGCGTCGCCCGCGGAGTCCGAACTCTCCGTGTGCCGAGGAGCGTTGGGCCGTAGATTGACTCCATGACCGAGGAGACTTCGAACAGCACGTCGGAGCGATCGCCCGTAGGGCGCGGTAGGCACGCGGCCCCGAAGCGGGCCGCCGCCGGCGGCGTGCTGCGGTCGTCCGCGCTGATGGCCGCCGGGACGGTGGTCTCGCGTGCCACCGGACTGGTCCGCCAGGTGCTGCAGGCCGCGGCGTTGGGCACCGGGCTACTGGCCACCACCTACAACCAGGCCAACACGGTGCCCACCAGCCTGTACTTCCTGCTGATCGGCGGCGCGCTGAACTCCGTCCTGGTCCCCCAGCTGGTCCGGGCCCGGGCGGAGGACCCCGACGGCGGGGTCGGGTTCGAACAGCGCCTGGTCACCCTGGTGCTGTGCGTCCTGGGCGTCGGCAGCGCGCTGGCCACCTGGGCCGCCCCCGCGATCATCGGCATCTACCAGCGCGACACGCCCGCCACCCATGAGGCGTTCGAGCTGACCGTGGTCTTCGCCCGCTTCCTGCTGCCGCAGATCTTCTTCTACGGCGTGTTCAGCATCTTCGGACAGGTCCTCAACGCCCGGAACCGCTTCGGGGCGCTGATGTGGATCCCGGTCCTGAACAACCTGGTGCTGATCACGATGCTCGGCCTCTACCTCGGCCTGGTGACCGTCCCCGGGAAGGTCGCGGACATCACCGACGCCCAGGTCAGGCTGCTCGGCATCGGAACCACCGTAGCCCTGGCCCTGCAGGCGTTCGCCCTGGTCCCGTACGCCCACGCCGCCGGCTTCCGGCTGCGACCGCGCTTCGACTGGCGGGGCGCCGGCCTGCGCAGGAGCGTGAGCGCGGCGCGCTGGACCCTGCTGTTCGTCCTGGCCAACCTCGTGGCCAACACCGTGGTCACCCGCCTCGCCTCCGCCGCGGACGCCGCCCTGCCCGAGGCCGGCGTCGGCTACACCGCCTACAGCTACGCCCAGCAGATCTGGATGCTCCCCCAGGCTGTCGTCACGGTCTCCCTCGTCACCGCGCTCCTGCCGCGGATGAGCCGGGCCGTGGCCGAGCACCGTCCCGACGCGCTGCGCGCCGACCTCTCCCGCGCGCTGAGGGTCAGCGGCGTCGTCATCGTCCCGGCGGCGTTCTTCTTCGCCGCCTTCGGCCCGCAGACGGCCCGACTGCTGTTCGCCCACGCAGCCGCCGACGCCGCGGCCACCGCCCCGCTCGGCCACATGCTGCAGGCCTTCGGCCTCGGGCTGATCCCGTTCTCCGCCCAGTACCTCCTGCTGCGCGGCTTCTACGCCTTCGAGGACACCCGCACACCGTTCCGCATGGCGCTGTGGATCAGTGCCACCGACATCGCGCTGGCCGTGGCCTGCTACCTGCTGCTGTCCCCCCGCTGGGCGGTCACCGGCATGGCCGCCGCCTATGCCCTCTCCTACGCCCTCGGCCTGCTGCTCACCGCCCTGCGGCTCAGGCGCCTCACCGGAGGACTGCTCGACGGCCGACGCATCTGCCGCTCCTACGCCAAGCTGACCGCGGCCGCCACCGCGGCCGCCGCCACCGGCTGGCTCATCGCCCGCACCTGTGCCCACGTGCCGGCCCCGGCCGCCTGGACACCGGCCGTCTCGCTCGCCGCCGGCGGCGTCGCGATGGCCCTGCTGTTCCTCGCCTTCGCCCGTCTGCTGCGCATCGGCGAACTCCGCAGCCTGCCGGGGCTGGGCGGCTGAACCGCTCACCCGGCGGTGCGCCCCGGCCAGGGCCCGTCGGTGGTGAGGCGGTCGAGCGGTGGACGTCGAGCCTCGCCGCCTCCCGTACCTGGACACCAGCGGCAGCGTCGCCCGGTCGTTCCTGGAGAGCGCGCCCTTCACGGAGGAGGAGAAGGCGGCCACCGGGTCCGGGCAACTGGGAGCGGCTGACCGGGCACGTCACGGCCGGCCACCGGCGTCGCCGGTCGGGCTGAGACCGCGCCGCGGGCCTTCCGCCGGCCGTAGCCGCCTTCCCGTCGCAGTGGAAGTGGCGGAAGGCGCCAAGGTCGGCTCTTGATCGTTGTTCCCGGTGAGGGCCACGCGCCGCGGCCGTGCTGGCACAGACTTTCTTCGTCGCGGCCCGGTCGGTGGCCGCGGCTTCGGCCCGGACCCAAGGACTGCCATCGTGAGCGAGCGCGTTCTCACCCCCCGTCACCGGGGCTTCCTCTTCCTCGACTCCCACCCGGTGGGCTGCGAGCGGCTGGTGGCGGACATGTGGCAGGCGTGCCCCGGCCCCGCCGAGCTCCCGGCGGGGGACGAGCCGGTGGCGCTGATCATCGGTTCCTCGGCCGGGTACGGGCTGGCGGCCACCGTCGCCGGCCTCAAGCGGGCCGGTATCCGCGGCATCGCGGTCTCCTACGAGAAGGCCCCTTCCGGGCGGCGCACCGCCACGGCCGGCTGGTACCGCACCGCGGCCACCGCCGACCTCGCCCGTACCGCCGGTCGTGACCTGGTCTTCCTCAACGGCGACGCGTTCTCCGACCCGATGAAGGAGCAGGTCGCCGAGCTCATCGAGCAGCGGTTCGGCGGCCGGCTGGACTACCTGGTCCACTCGGTGGCCGCGCCCCGACGCACCGACCCGGACACCGGTACCACGTACGCCTCCGTCCTCAAGCCGATCGGCCGGGCGAACCGCACCAGGACGCTGGTCTTCGACGACCAGGGCGTTCCCGAGGTGCGGGAGGTGGAGACCCAGCCGGCCGAGGGCGACGACATCGAGCAGACCGTGGCCGTGATGGGAGGCGCGGACTGGGAGCGCTGGATCGACCACCTGGCGGGTCGGGGCCTGCTCGCCGGGGGGTTCGCCACGGTCGCGCTGTCGTACATCGGCTCGCCGCTGACCGCAGCGATCTACCGGCAGGGCACCATCGGCGCGGCCAAGGTCCACCTGGAGGCCACCGCGCGGACGCTGGACGAGCGGCTCGGCAAGGCGGTGGGCGGGCGGGCCGTGACCTCCGTCAACGGCGCGGCCGTCACCCAGTCCTCCACCGCCGTCCCCGGGATCGCCCTGTACACGGGCCTGCTGCGCGGCGTCCTGGGCGAGGCCATGGTCCCGCCGGTGCGTCAGCTCGCCTCCCTGTGGGACCAGCTCACCGGCGCCTCCCCGCTCGTGCTGGACGACGAGGGCCGGATCCGCCTGGACGCCTGGGAACTCGCCGACGACGTCCAGGCGGCCGTCGCCGAGCGCTGGGAGGCGGCCACGACCGACACCGTCGCCGGTCTCGCCGACCTCGACTGGTTCCGCGCCGAGGTCCGGCGGCTGTACGGGTTCTCCGTGCCGGGTGTCGACTACTCCGCCGCGGTGGAGACCGACGTTCCCTGGCCCGGTCCTTGTTGATCGCGGCGGTGGCACGGAACCGCTGAGCATCCGTTCGCTCGAAGTGCGCGGCACCGGGAGCCATTCGGGCTCGATCCGGCGGGGCGGAGGCGGCCCCGGTGAGGCGCCGGAGTGCGGCGACGCGCTCGGGGAGTGAGGGGGCAGCTGAAGGCGGGGGCAGGGGGACCGGGCGGTTCCCGGCGGTGAACCGGGGGTGCTCGTCAGAGCTTCTCGGCCGCGCGGACCCGGTGGAGGTGGATGAGCAGGTCATAGCCGGCACCCAGGGCGAGGGTGGGCAGCGGGTCGCGACTGAAGGTGGTCCCGGCGTCGTACGTCGGGCGGGCCGTGTCCAGCCAGGTGCGGGCCGCAGGAGGGGCCTGGCGCAGGTCGAGGTAGTAGTCCCGGGGGCGGACCCGGTCCAGGAGGTACTCGTTCATGCCGAGGGTGGCTGGGGGCACCGTGGTGCTCTGCCAGTTGTCGGCGAACGGGTCGGTCCCGGTGAGGAAGGAGCCGCCGCCGAAGGTGAAGCCGACGGAGACGTAGCCGGCGCCGAGCGCGTCGCGCAGGTGGGAGCCCTGCGTGGTGGGGTAGAGCGCCGGATCGCTGGAGCGGTAGCCGGTGTGGCCGTTGTGCGCCGAGAGCAGGACCTTGCCGCCGAGACGGCGCTGCCACCACAGGGTGTTGTCGGCCATCGCCCGGTCGCGGAGCACCTGCGCGGCGGTGACCGAGGGGGCGTCGTCGATCCGCATGGTGGAGAAGGCGAACGTCCGGGCGATGTTCCGGGCGTGCTGGACCGCCCATTCGTACTCCGCGTCGCCGTCCTTCCCGGCGGCGGTGACCAGGTCCAGCGCCTGCTGCGCCAGGTCCGCGTTGCGCTGCCGCTCGGGCTGCGGGACCCGGGTCAGGTAGCCGATGGCGTCGTCGAACGGCCGCAGGCCGGCGTACGACTGCTCGACGCTCGACAGCGAGGCGGGTGCGGCCTTGCGCACGTAGGCGGTGACCTCGGCGAAGGTCTGCTCGCCGATGCCGGGCAAGCCGAGGTCGGTGCCCACGAAGTGGACCGGGCGCTGCGGGTGGCTGCGGTTGTAGGCGCGCATCCAGTCGATGAGATCGGCGAACTCCCTGCGCTGCCACGGCGACCCGGCCAGGGTGCGGCGGACCAGCCGGCGGGCGTCGTCGTCGCCCCCGCCCTGGACATACGCGTCGATCAGCAGGCCGGCCGACCAACTGGCCTCCAGGGCGAAGGTGGTGAAGCCCTTCTCCTCGACCAGGTAGCGGAACACCCGGTGCTTCATGGTGAAGAACTCGTGCGACCCGTGGGTGGCCTCGCCGAGGCCGACCACCCGGGCGTCGCCGATCATCGAGCCCAGGGCCCGCAGGCCGCCGGTCGGGGCGTCGGGCTCGGTGGACCGCAGGGGGTGGGCGATCCGGTCCAGTTCCTCGGTCACGGTGAAGGTTGGTGGGACCGTCCGGGGGCTGCCTGTGGCCCGCCGGCCCGTGGTGGTCGTGGCGGTGGTGGTCGTGGCGGTGGCGGCCGTGGCGGCGGCCGTCGCCGTGGTGGCCGGGGTGAGCAGGGTGGCGGTCGCGGTGACCGCGCTGCCGGCGGTGGCGAGCAGCAGGGTCCGTCGCTGGGTGGGCTTCCGCGTCACGGTCATGATGGGTGCTCCTCGACTCGTCGGTTCAACTCGTCCGGCTGAGTGGGCCGGTGAGAGAATCCTCTGCCGAGGAGGGGGTGGGGCGCGCTGGGGCGGGCCGCCAGGTTTCCCGGGGGGCTTCCCCACTCGCCCCGGGCCCCTGGGGGCACCGGGGCGGTTCCCCTAGGGACACCTGGACGGCTGGGCGGAATGCTGGTAGCGGGGGTGGGTGTCCGGGGGCGTGGTGTCCGGGGGATGGGCGTTCGAGGGGCCGGGTGTTTCCGGTGCTCCGCCTGCTCCGGGTGGTCCCGGTGTTCCGCGTCAGGAGAGCCGGTCGGCGCGGTGGGTGGGGCGGCCGTCCAGGACGGTGAGCAGGACCGGGACCCCGGCGAGTTCGGTGGCGGGAGTGAAGAGCGGGTCGGCTGCGAGGACGGTGAGGTCGGCCCGGTGCCCGACCGCGATCCGGCCCGTGAAGTGCTCCTCTCCCGCCGCGAAGGCCGCGTTGACGGTCATCGCGCGCAGCGCCTCCAGGGGGGTGAGTGCCTGGCCGGGATTGTGCGGAGGTGGGGTGAGGTCGCGGGTGGGACGGCGGTGACGGGCACCCGCCATGACGCCCAGCGGCGGGTAGGGGGCGATCGGCCAGTCGGAACCGAGGACGACGGTGGCGCCCGCGTCCCAGAGGTCGCGGCAGCGCCAGGCGCGGTCGGCGCGCTCCTCGCCCAGGCGGCGGGACCAGTTGTCGGTGTGGTCGGCGCGGGTGAAGTCGCAGCAGTGGGTGGGCTGCATGGAGGCGATCACGTCCAGCTCGGCGAAGCGGCGCACCACGTCGTCCGGGACGGTCTCGATGTGCTCGATCCGGTGGCGGACAGGGGCTGTCGTGCCGCTCCCCCCGCGGCTCCTCCCGGCGGTGGTCTCGTTGGCGGTGGTTCCGTTGGCGGTGGTTCCGTTGGCGGTGGTCCCGTTCGCGGTGGCCGTGGCGACGGAGTCCAGGGCGTGGCGGACGGCGGCGTCGCCGATCGCGTGGGTGGCGGTGGGCACTCCGGCCCGGTGCAGCTCCCCGATCACCCGGGTGTAGTGCGCCGGGGCGGGCCAGAAGGCGTGGGTGGACTCGCCGTGGCAGTCCGGGCGCTCCAGCCAGGCGGTGCCGTTGTCGATCGTGCCGTCCATGAACAGCTTGACGCCGTCCACCCGCCACAACCTCCCACTACGGCCCTGCAGTTCGACCAGCTCGCGCAGCCCGTCCCGGGATACTACTTGAACCTCGCGGCGGCGGCCGTGGCGGCGTTCTCCCTCGCCGAACAGGTCGGGATCACCCCGAACACCCCGATCAAGATCGTCATCGTGATCGCGGTCGTGGTGGTCACCCTCACCATCAGCGTCTACGGGCACGCCATGATCGTGCGGCTCTACCTGGCGATCACACTGGCCCTCGCCGCGGCCTTCGCCGTCGTCGGGTACGCGATCCTCCGGCACGCCGACTTCGACTGGAGCCAGCCGGAACCGCTCAGCGGCGGCGGGCTGTGGGCGGCTGTCCTGGCCGGCATCGCCCTGATCGCCTCCGGCTCGCTCTCGTACACCACCAGCGCCGACTTCTCCCGCTACCTGCCGGCCACCACCTCCCCGCGCGCCGTCCTCCCCCGAGCCCGCCGACCACGACGCTGGGCAGGAACCCGCCGAAGGCGGTCCAGCCGAGCGGGGCCAGCGCCGTCGACATGACCGATCCGCAGGCCGCGCTCCAGAAGATCCTGCCCGGCTGGTTCAACCCGGTGTTCCTGCTCTCCCTGGTCGTCGGCACCATCGCCGTCAACGCCCTCACCGCCTTCAGCGCCGGCCTCGCCCTCCAGGCCGTCGGCACCCGCATCCGCCGCACGCTCAGCGTGCTCGTGGACGGCACGGTCGCGGTCGCGCTGACCCTCTACGCGCTGCTGGTCTCCAACTTCCTCGACACCGTCAGCAACGTGCTCCAGCTGACCGTCGTCCTCCTCGGCCCCAGCACTGCCGTCTACGCCACCGACATCCTGCTGCGCCGCAACCACTACGACGGTCGGGCCCTCACCGACGAAGCCCCGGGCAGCCCCTTCTGGTACCGCGCCGGCATCAACCCGGCCGGCGCCCTCGCCCTGGCCGCAGGCGTGGCCACCTTCGCCCTCTGCGTCGACACCCTCTGCACCGGCCCGGTCGCCGCCCTGACGGGCGTCGACCTGGCCCTGCCGGTGGTAATCGTCGTGGCCGCCGCGGTCTACGCCCCGCTGATGCGGCGGGCGGTGGCGGTGCGCGAGAGCGCCTGACTCCGGGGGGTTGGGCCGTGGGGGGGGAGTTTGGGGGGGGGCGGTATATACGCTGGGGGGGGGGTTGGCTCTTCGTGGCGCGGGCCCCCACTCCCCCCCCCCCGCCGCGGCCGTTGGCTCCTCGGGGCGATCACCGCGCCCGCGAGGGCTCCGGTGGATCCGAGGCCGAAGACCAGCCCGATGGTTCCGGCCGAAAAGCCGAGCTCCCGTTCGGCGAACAGGACGGTCAGGCCGGAAGCGGACACGAAGGTTCGGCGCGGGCGGCCGGCTCGTCGACCCGAGCGGCCCGAGCAGCGCGGCCGAGGCCAGGAAGGACGGGGCGTCGGCCACCACGGCGACGGGCGCGGTCAGGACCTGGACGAGGGCGCCGCCCACGGCAGGGCCCGCGACGAAGGATGCGGAGCGGCCGGCGCCGAGTCTTCTGTCGGCGTCGACGTAGGAGGAGCGCGGTACGAGGGGGGCGAAGAAGGGCGGGTGGCTTTGCGCCGTCGTTGGCGCGGCGGGTCGAGGTGGCGGGCGGCAGAGGGTGCGGCTGCACGGCTTCGGCGATGCGTGTCGCTGTTCTCGGTTAGGGTGCGGACCGGCTGCGCCTGGCCATCGCAGGGCTGGCGCGAGGGGAGGGGCGTCATGATCGGCGTCATCGGTGACGGTTCGCGCGAGGCCGAGGATCAGGACGGTGAGGGCATCCAGTGGCTGGCGGACGCGGGCGGGGAAGTGGACGGCGTGGTGTTCGCGCGCGGGATCCCGCCCGAGGAACTCGCCCGCCGGATGGGCGCCGACCCGGCTGCCGCCACCGGGCCGATCAGCGGGACGGAGATCTGGGACCTGGACATCGAGGTCTACCGCCCCGGTGACGACGGCGACGGCGTGATCCGCGTTGGCGAGGCGGACGGGTGGACCTTCGCCATCGAGTACGGGGACTCGACCGGCGGCGAACTGCTCACCGAGATAGCGCGCGGGAACGTCGAGGTCGTCCACTTCCGCCCGATGCCGGAGCAGCCTCCGGCCCTGCTGGACTACGCGCGGGACGGCGCCGTGCTGTGCGGCTTCGGTCTGGGGGAGGAGCGCTGGCGCTGGGGGCAGGAGCCCGATCTGCTCGTGCCGGAGCTGGTCGCCGCGAACGTCCTTGAGGCGGACGGCGTCACCCGCTGCGCCCCCGGGGACGCACCGTACCCGGGCGTTCGGCGGACCCTCGGTGTGGTCGGGCGGCGGTTCGGGCTGCGGTTGCCCCGGGCGGTGCTGGGCGAGCTGCGGCTGCCGGCGTACGGGGTGCGCGGCCGACCGGGGCTGGAACCGCGCTGAGGCGAGCACGGACGAGATCAGGGGCGAGGGCGAAGGCGGGGTCAGGGGCAGGGGCAGGGTCGGGACGCGGAGGGCGGTCACGGTGGGACTCCTTCCCGGGCCCCACCGGCGGGGCCCCGATGACCGCCATCCTCGTTCGCCGCACACCGGCCGCACATGTGCCGATCGGGAGGTTCCGACCCCGGATCTCCCCTTCAGGGGGTGCCGATCGGCCAGGGCGATTGCGGTGGATCCAGTGCGCGGGAAGGAGCGGAGGCGACGGCTACTCCTCCCGGTCGAGTCGCGACGGCCGCCAGCGCGCCAGGTGCTCGGCGAGGACGGCGCCCGGGTCGGCCGTGGTGTCCCGCAGCGCGACCATGGCGGCGGTGATCACGTCGCACAGCTCGCCCTGCAGGTCCGCCATGGTGTGGCTGACGCCCTTGCGCGGATTGGCGCCGAGCACGCCGAGCAGGGCCTCGGCGACCTCCCCCGCCTCTTCCTGGATCTTCACCACCTGGAGGTGCAGCAGCGACAGTCCGAGCCCGGCCCGGTGGGCCGAGAGGTGGCGGTGGATGTCGTCGACCACGGCCCACTCCGGGGTCCGCCCGGCGGTCAGCCGGACCTCCAGCTGGCGCAGGTAGCCCTTGAGCGCTGGCGGCAGCTTCATCCGCTGTGCCTCGGCGAACGGGACGAGCCGCAGTTCCTGGCCCTCGCCGAGGACCAGCTCGCCCGGGTCGACGTCGACCCGGGCGTGGAAGGCCCGCCGCCGGGGGCCGCGCCGGTCGGTCTCGGCCAGCACCGGGTGGAAGGGGCGCAGGCCGGGTACGTGCAGCCCGGTCTCCTCGCGGAGTTCGCGGACGGCAGTCTGGTGCGGCGTCTCGCCCGGCTCGCGGTGTCCGCCGGGGACGACCCAGTGGGCGGGCCACCGGATGTCCGGCCGGTCGTCGCGCAGTTGCAGCAGCACCTCCTGCCGGCCGGTGGTGATGAAGACGTCCACGCTGACGAAGTCGGTGTCGGTGCCGGCGTCGGTGCTCAACGTGTCCTCCGTGTCCTCCGTGTCCACATCCACTCCGTGTCCACATCCACTCCGGGGCCGCTCCACGACGCGTCGGCGGCCCGCGCCCGACGTTCGGCGGTAGGTCTGCCACCCGGTGAGCCGGTTGAACCCTCACCCGGTCGGCCGGTGGCAGTCCGTTCGGCGCGATCCCCCCGTCCGGGGATTCCGACGGGCGTCGCCGCCCCGCGGCCCCTAGGGTCTGTGGTGCGCTCGACGGTGCCGAGCGCCGGGGCGCACGCCGCCCCGGCGCACTGGGGCGCACACCGCCCCGCCCCGCGCCGGCGCGTCCGGAAACCCAGTCCGGAAGCGCGTCCGGAAGCGCGGCGGAGGACACGTCCATCCGGAAGTCACGTCCAGCAGACCCGCCGAGCCCGAGCGGGGAGACCGACCCAGTCCGGCCAACCCGAGAGGTGGACCGCTCCATGCACACCGTTGTCCGCGGCGCCGGCGCGCTCGGCCTGGCCGCGCTGCTGCTCGCCCCCGTCTCCGGCTGCCAGGGCGGCGGCCGCTCCGTCGCCGACCCGGCGCCGACCTCCCCGGCCACCGGCGCCGACCTCTCCGGCCTGGCCAGCCAGCCGTTGGACTGGCACCCCTGCCCGGCCCCGAGCGCCGCGCAGGGCGGCGGCGCCGCGCCCGCGGGCGACTGGCAGTGCGCCACCCTCAAGGCCCCGCTGGACTACGCCAAGCCGGGCGGCAAGACCATCGACCTCGCGCTGATCCGCAGCAAGGCCACGGACGAGCAGCACCGGATCGGCTCGCTGTTCTTCAACTTCGGCGGCCCCGGCGCCTCCGGTGTGGCCACCCTGCCCGCCCTGGCCCCGGCCTACGCCTCCCTCAACACCCGCTATGACCTGGTGAGTTTCGACCCGCGCGGGGTCGGCGACAGCGCCGGGGTGAAGTGCCTGGACGATCCGGCGATGGACGCCAACGTGGCCGTCGACAGCACCCCGGACACCCCGGCCGAGGTCAAGGCCCTGGACGACAGCAACGCCCAGTTCGCCTCCTCCTGCGAGCACAACTCCGGCCCGGTACTGCCCTACGTGGACACCGAGAGCGCCGCCCGGGACCTCGACCTGATGCGGCAGGTGGTCGGTGACCGGAAGCTCTTCTACTTCGGCATCAGCTACGGCACCGAGCTCGGCGGTGTGTACGCGCACCTGTTCCCCCGGGAGGTCGGTCGAGTGGTCCTGGACTCGGTGGTCGACCCGACCAAGGACCCGCAGCAGAGCGCGCTCGGTCAGGCGCAGGGCTTCCAACTGGCCCTCGACGACTTCATGAAGGCCTGCGCGACCCAGGGCCCCACCTGCCCCACCGGCGCCGGCGGCGCCGAGGGCACGGCGAAGGTCACCGACCTGCTGCAGAAGCTCTCGCAGTCGCCGCTGCCCACCGGAAGCGGCCGCAAGCTCACCGAGAGCCTGGCCATCACCGGCATCGCCGCCGGCCTGTACAGCCAGCAGACCTGGCCCGCGCTGGCCTCCGGGCTCAGCGAGGCGATGCAGCAGGGCACCGGTGACACCCTGCTCCAGCTGGCCGACTCGCTGCTCGGCCGCGACCCGCAGGGGCACTACAACAACCTGAACGCGGCCAACCGGGCGATCAGCTGCGTGGACGCCCGGCAGCGGTACTCCGACCAGGACGTCGAGCAGCAGCTGCCGCGGTTCCGCAACGCCTCCCCGGTGTTCGGCGCCTTCACCGCCTGGGGCCTGACCGGCTGCACCGGCTGGCCCGTCCCCGGCAAGACCGACCACCCGGACGTCTCCGCCGCCGGCGCCGCCCCGATCCTGGTGGTCGGCACCACGGGGGACCCCGCCACCCCGGTGGAGGGCGCCCACGCGATGGCGCGGCAGCTGGGCGCGGGCGTCGGCGTCACCGTCACCCTGAAGGGCGAGGGCCACGGCGGCTACAACACCGGCAACCCGTGCCTGAAGAAGACCGTGGACGCCTACCTGCTGGACGGTACGGTGCCTGCCGACGGGACCACCTGCAGCTGAGAAGTGGCCCAGGGTCGATGGTGGTGATTGGCCCTGGGGAGTGGTCCAATCGCGCCCTATGATCACCGACGTGAACACGCACGCGAACGAGAACACCACCAAGGTCGACTTCTACTTCGACCCCGTCTGCCCCTTCGCCTGGATCACCTCCCGGTGGATCCTGGAGGTCGAGAAGCAGCGCGAGCTGGACCTCGACTTCCGGGTGATGAGCCTGTCCGTCCTCAACGAGGGCCGCACCGACCTGCCGGAGCGCTACCAGCGCCTGATGACCACCGGCTGGGGCCCCGTCCGGGTCTGCACCGCGGCCGCCGAGCAGCACGGCGAGCACGTGCTGCGCGACCTGTACACCGAGCTCGGCACCCGCCTGCACGACCAGGACCGGGAGGCCGACGACACCGTCATCCGCGAGGCCCTGGTGGCGGCAGGGCTGCCCGAGGAACTGGCGGAGGCGGCCGACAGCACGGCGTACGACATCGCGCTGCGCAAGAGCCACCACGAGGGCATGGACCCGGTCGGCGAGGAGGTCGGCACCCCGACCATCCATGTGGACGGCGTCGCCTTCTTCGGCCCGGTGCTGAGCGCGATCCCGCGCGGAGAGGACGCGCTGCGGGTCTTCGAGGGCGTGCGGCTGCTGGCCGGTTACCCGAAGTTCTTCGAGCTGAAGCGGACCCGGACGGGGCCGCTCGACTTCTCCTGACCCCGGCCGGGGACGCCGGCGCCGGGCCACCGGGCCGGTCGCGTCCACCCGGTGCCCGCTCGGCCTCCCGTCCTGGAGCCGGGGGGTCGACCATGGAGAGGTGGGCCCTGCGCAGGGCGCCGGCGGCGAACCCGAAAGGCGGTGAGCGTGGATGACCGTGCGAACGCGGCTGCACGCCCTCCGCCACCCCGCGACTCCGCCCGGCCCCGGCGGCGCCCCCGGAGGCGGGCCGCGCCCCGGCCCCGGCGGCACCCCGCCCAAGCCGCCCCCGCCCGCGTTGCGCCGCTGGCTTCTGCCCGTCGCGGTGCTGGTGACCCTGCTCCTCCTGGTCCTGTTCTCCAAGACCCCCCCGACCGGCCCCCGCTACGGCTACACCGAGTTCGTGAACCGGGTCGACACCGGCCAGGTGCAGACCGTGGACGTCACCGACACCGGCGGCGTCTCCGGCACCCTCAAGGACGGCACCCACTTCACCAGCCAGATCCCGACCGCCCTGGACACCTCCCAGCTCAGCCGCGCGCTCTCCGACCAGCACGTGAACGTCACCGGCAGCCGCAGCGGCGGCGGCAGTTCGATCTGGTCCACCCTGCTGCTGTTCCTGCCGCTGCTGATCTTCGGCGGGCTCTTCCTCTGGTCGGGCCGGATGGCCGCGCGCTCGCTCGGCGGCGGGCTGAGCGCGATCGGCCGCTCCCGGGCGAAGATCATCGAGGCCGAGCGGCCCGCCACCGGGTTCGCCGACGTGGCCGGGTACGAAGGAGTGAAACAGGAGGTCAGCGAGGTGGTCGACTTCCTGCGCAGCCCCGAGCGCTACGCCGCCGCCGGGGCCAAGGGGCCGCGCGGGGTGATCATGGTCGGCCCGCCGGGCACCGGCAAGACGCTGCTCGCCCGGGCCGTCGCCGGCGAGGCCTCGGTGCCGTTCCTCTCCGTGACCGGCTCCGGCTTCGTCGAGATGTTCGTCGGGGTCGGCGCCTCCCGGGTCCGCGACCTGTTCGAGGAGGCCCGCAAACGCGCTCCGTCGATCATCTTCATCGACGAGATCGACGCCGTCGGCGGCCGCCGCGCGGGCGGAACCCGGATCGGCGGCAACGACGAGCGCGAGCAGACCCTCAACCAGCTGCTCTCCGAGCTGGACGGCTTCGACCAGAGCACCGGCATCGTCGTCATCGCCGCCACCAACCGGCCGGACGCCCTCGACCCGGCGCTGCTGCGCCCCGGGCGCTTCGACCGGCAGGTCACCGTGCCGCTGCCCAACCAGGCCGAACGGGCGGCCATCCTCTCCGTCCACACCCGTGGCAAGACCCTCGCCCCCGACGCGGACCTGGACCGGATCGCCCGCGGTACCCCCGGCTTCTCCGGCGCCGACCTCGCCAACCTGGTCAATGAGGCCGCCATCAACGCCGTGCGCGCCGAACGGGCCACCATCACCGCCGCCGACCTCGACGAGGCCCGTGACCGCGTGCTGCTCGGGCGCCGGGAGTCCTCCAACGCGCTGCTGCCCGAGGAGCGGCACGCCGTCGCCGTGCACGAGTCCGGGCACGCCCTGATGGCCGCGCTGTGCGAGCATGCCGACCCGGTCGCCAAGGTGACCATCCTCCCGGCCGGGGTCGCCCTCGGCGCCACCGAGCAACTCCCCGAGGCCGAACGGCACCTGTACAGCGAGAGCTACCTGACCGACCTGCTCACCGTCCAGCTCGGCGGACGGGCCGCCGAACTGGTCGTCTTCGGCGAGGGCTCGACCGGCGCCGCCAACGACCTCGCCAACGCCACCTCGGTCGCCACCCGGATGGTCCGCGAGTTCGGCCTGTCCCCGGACCTCGGACCGGTCGGCTACTCCAGCGGCTCCCCCCAGTACCTCGGCGACCACCCCGACGACCTGCTGCGCCGCCCCTATTCCGAGCAGACCCAGCGGGCGGTGGACGAGGCGGTGGCCGCCCTGCTGCGCGGCGCCGAGCGCCGGGCCGTCGGACTGCTGCACGAACACCGGCACCACCTGGACGAGTTGGCGGCTCTGCTGGTCTCCCAGGAGACCGTGGACGGCCGCGTGGTGCTCGACATCCTCGGGCACCCGGCCCCGGGGGCGGGCCGGACCCTGGGCGCGGAGCCGGACGCCTCTCCGGTCGTCGGTCCGGACGCGGAGCCGGACCCGGGTGCGGCGGCCTGAGGGCCGCTGAGGCCCGGGTGCGGCGGCCCGGGCCCTGCGGACCCAGGGCCCGCCGACGGCCCGGCCGCGGCCCGGGTGGATGATGTCGTGGTACCGACTTGAAGGAGCCGACCATGACCGAGACCCTGCCCGCGGACGTCCAGCGCGAGATCGCCCTGGCCCTCGGGGTGGTGCCCGTCACCGACCCCGCGAAGGAGGCCGAGCGCCGGGTGGCCTTCCTCGCCGACCAGCTGCGGGCCTCCGGCGCGCGCACCCTGGTGCTGGGCATCAGCGGCGGGGTGGACTCCACCACCACCGGGCGGCTCTGCCAGCTCGCCGTCGAGCGGCTGCGCGCCGAGGGGTACCAGGCGGCCTTCACGGCGATGCGACTGCCGTACGGCGTCCAGGCGGACGAGGCGGACGCCCAGCGCGCGCTCGACTTCATCCGGGCCGACGAGGTGCTCACGGTCGACATCAAGCCCGCCACCGACGCGGCCTTCGACGCCCTGCTGACGGCCGGCGTCACCTTCCGTGACCACGCCCACGAGGACTTCGTGCGCGGCAACGTCAAGGCCCGCCAGCGGATGGTCGTCCAGTACGCGGCCGCGGGCGCCGCCGGCGGCCTGGTCGTCGGCACCGACCACGCCGCCGAGGCGGCCGTCGGCTTCTTCACCAAGTTCGGTGACGGCGCGGCCGACGTGATGCCGCTCTCCGGACTGACGAAGCGTCAGGTGCGGTCGGTGGCGGCGCACCTGGGGGCTCCCGAGGAGCTGGTCGGCAAGGTTCCCACGGCCGACCTGGAGAACCTCGCCCCCGGCAAGCCCGACGAGGACGCGCTCGGCGTCGAGTACGACGCCCTCGACGACTTCCTGGAGGGCCGAGAGGTCAGCGAGCAGGTCTTCGACACCGTCCTCGGCCACTACCGCCGCACCGAGCACAAGCGCGGCCTGCCCATCGTCCCGGGCCAGGCGTGACGGACCCGACCGGCCGGCGGCCTCTCGGCCCGCTTCCCCACGGGGAGCGTCGAGTTGGTCGCCGGTGGGGGCTGGGAGCCCGGTGAGGCCACCCCGAGGCGAGCCGGGCGCGCTCAGCGGGCGGCCAGCGCGAGGAACAGCCCCAGTGGCAGCAGCGCGGGCGAGGCCAGTGCGCTGAGCATCGCGCACCGCCAGCGCCGGTGCGGCGTGGACCACTGTCCGGCGATCGCGACACCGAACAGGGCGGCGAAGAGGACGGCCCCGACCAGGATGCCGGTCCGCTCCACCGCCGCCCGGTGCTCCGCCGGGGTCTGCTCGCCCGCCCAGCGCCAGGTCCGGGTCAGCAGGACGACGTCGAGCGCGACCGTCAGGCCGCCGAAGACGGCGGCGCCGGTCGCGTCGCCGCTCTCCGTACCCAGGCCCCTGATCGCCGGGTCCGTCACCGACAACGACCCGCCCCCTTGATCGTCCGCGCGTTCGGATCGCTAGCGTACCGAGTGAACGGTTAGACGTCGAAGGGGGAAGCGGCATGGATGAAGTGACGGTGCGTCCGGTGGCCCGGGTGGTCGGGGGGCGCGAGGAGGTGCGCGACGACGGCTGGGGGAGCGTCGCGGCGGCGGGCACACCGGTGCTGGACGTCAAGCCGTACCTGGCCGAGTTCGGGCCGCGCGGCGAGGTCCGCCGGCCCGCGTGGTCGACCGAGCTGGTGCACGCCTACTACGAGGGCGGGGTCGAGCGGTGACGCGCGAGCGGCTCGCGGTGGTGTCCGGTGGAGGCACCGGGATCGGACGGGCGATCGCGGCGCGGCTGGCCGGGGACGGCTACCGGGTCGCGGTCCTCGGGCGACGGGCGGCGGTGCTGGAGGAGGCCCGGACGCAGATCGAGCGGGACGCCGGGCCGGGGACGGTCGTTCCGGTCGCGGGGGACCTGGCCGATCCGGCGGCGGTCGAGCAGGTGGCCGCCCGGGTCGGTGAACTCGGGCCGGTGGACGTGCTGGTGAACAACGCGGGCGCCATCATCACCCCGCCCGAGGACGGCAGCCTGGCCGCGCTGGCCGCCTCCTGGCGGCGGGACCTGGACACCAACCTGCTCACCGCCGTGCTGCTGACCACCGCGCTCCAGGGAGCGCTGCGCCGCCCGGGCGGCCGACTGGTGGTGATCAGTTCGGCGGCCGCCCAGCGCGGTGGCGCCGGGCCGCACTCGGCGGGTTCGTACGCGGCCGCGAAGGCGGCCCTGCACGGCTGGGCGTTCGGCCTGGCAAGGCAGTTGGGGCCGGACGGGATCACCGTGAACGTGCTGGCACCCGGCTACGTGGTGGACACGGAGATCTTCGGGGTCGACCGGAACGAGGAGTTCCACGCCCGGAAGGTCGCCGACACCCTGGTCGGCCGGGCCGGCACCCCCGCGGACGTGGCCGCGGCGGTGGCCTACATCGCTTCCCCGGCGGCCGGCTACCTCACCGGGCAGGTGATCGGCCTGAACGGCGGTGCGGTACTGGGCAGATGAGTCGTTCACCGGTCGTCCACCAGCCGTGCCCACGGTGAGCGCAAGCACATGAGCAGACCGCACCGGGCCCGAACACGGGAGTCTCCGCTGTCCAGGATCATCACCACCGCCCTGCCCGCACACGGGCACGTCAGCCCGCTGCTGGCGATCTCCGCCGACCTCGCCGCCCGCGGCCACGAGGTGGTCTTCCTCGGCGGTTCGCGCTTCGCGGACGCCTCCGAGCGGGCGGGGGTGCGCTTCGCCGCGCTGCCCGCCGAGGCCGACTGGGACGACCGCGACCTCGACGCGTCCTTCCCGGGGCGGGCGGACCTGCCGCCCGGGCCGGCGCGGATCGCCTTCGACGTGCAGCACGTCTTCCTCGACCCGGTCCCGTACCAGTACCGGGCGCTGCTGGCGCTGTTGGAGGGGTTCCCCGCCGACACGGTGATCGCCGACGCCTTCGTCCAGGGCGCGCTTCCGCTGGCACTGAGCCGGCCGCGGGCGGAGCGCCCGGCGCTGGTCGGGGTCGGGATCAGCCCGTCGATGCTGCCGAGCGTGGACACCGCGCCGTTCGGGCTCGGGGTGCCGCCGCTGCCCGGCGAGGAGGGCCGGGCCCGGTTGCGGGAGCTGCGGGAGGAGGCGGACCGGCGCGGTGAGCCGTTGCGGCGGTACGCGGAGAAGGTGTTCGCGGAGGTGGGCGTCCGGCTGCCGGAGGGGCCGCGCGGGCGGGCCCAGGTGGCGGTGCCGGACGTGTTCCTGCAGCTGACCGTGCCGGGCTTCGAGTACCCGCGCAGCGACGCGCCCGCCTCGTACCGGCTGATCGGCGCGCTGCCCGGGAGCGTCGACGAGGACCGGCCGCTGCCAGAGTGGTGGGGCGAGGTCGTCGACGGCGGGCGCCCGGTCGTGGTGGTGACCCAGGGGACGCTGGCCAACGACGACCTGGGAGAGCTGGTGGTGCCGACGGTCAGCGCCCTGGCCGGGCGGGACGTGCTGGTGGTGGCCGCCACCGCCCGGCCGGACGGCCCGCGGGCGCTGGCCGGGCTGCTCGGCGGGAGCCTGCCGGACAACGTCCGCGCCGCCGGGTACGTCCCGTTCGGCCGGTTGCTGCCGCACACCGACGTACTGGTGAGCAACGGCGGTTACGGCGGGGTGCAGACCGCGCTGCGGTACGGGGTGCCGTTGGTGGTGGCCGGGGCGAGCGAGGACAAGCCCGAGGTCGCGGCCAGGGTGCAGTGGGCCGGCGCGGGACTGGACCTGCGCACCGGCCGCCCGGCCCCGGAGGCGGTCGGCCGGGCGGTCGACCAGCTGCTGGGCGAGGGCCGGTTCCGCGAGCGGGCCCGCGCGCTGGGCGCGGAGTTCGCGGAGTACCGGCCGTTCGACACCATCGCCGAGCTGGTCGAGTCGCTGGGGCGCCGCGGCGGCTGACGGGGCGCCGAGACGCCTGACCGGGCGCGCGGCGCGGACCGGGAGGGTTCACCGGGCGGGGAGGGTCAGTCCCCGTCGGCGTCCGCCTCCGCGGTGGGCGCGGCGGTGGCGCCCTTGCTGATGCCGAGCTTCACCTCGGCCGTCGTCCAGTCGGTGGCGATCGCCTGCTGGGCGGCGGCCAGGGTGACCTGCCCCTTGCAGATCGCGGTGTGCAGGTGGGTCTCCACCGAGTCCTTGGGGTTGTTCGGGCCCTTGCCCGGGACGTGGCCGGGGGACGGCGGCTGGATCCACAGGTTGCGCGGGTCGTTGGGGTCGCCGCCGAGCTGCAGGCTGATCAGGTGGTCGTACTCGGCGTCGCCCATCGGGCCGGCGTAGCCGTAGGACTTGGCGTTCTCGGCCTTCTCCTTGCCGGTGATGTTCGCCGGCGGGCGGATGGTCGAGGTGTAGCCGCCCGGCTTGCAGATGGTGTCGTTGATGTTGCCCTGGTTGACGGCCGGGCTGATCGCGCCCGGGGTGCAGTCGGGGTCGGGCAGCGGCTGCTTGTCCGCCGTGTAGCGGTAGTGGCAGCTGCCCGCCGCGGGCTGGGGCTGGGCGTCGTAGGAGCTCTTCGGGCCGGGCCCGGTGACGATCTTGGCCGGGGCGGGCCGGGCGGCGTCGCCCGTGGCGGCCGGTGCGGTGCCGTGGGCACCGTCCTTGGCGTGCGAGCCGTCCTTGGCGGTGTGGCCGCCGCCGGACGAGCAGCCTGCGGCGGCTGCGGCGAGCAGGACGGCCGCGGCTATGGCGAGGGCGCCTCGGGCGGGAGCCGGCACGGAGTTCCTCCAGGTCGTTGCGGTGGTACGGGCGGTCGGCGGGGGTGCCGGAGGCCGCGTCAGCGGACACTACCGTGTCGAGGGGGCCGAACGGGTGACGCCACGTCCGGCGCGGGAGGACTGTCGCGGGCTCGCGGAATCGTTTCCGCATCCCTGACGCCGCGACGGGTTCGCCACCGCCCGGCGCGACCGACTCCCGATCTGTCCGAGCCGTGAAGGGATCGTGTTCGGGTGGGGTTCGAACGATCTGCCTCCGGCCAGCTTCTGAGCCCGCTGCTTCTGAGCCCGCCGCCTCTGAGCCCGCCGGTGCCGGGGGGTCCGCCTCCGTCGGCACCGCCCGGGCTACCGCGCCGCGTTCCGGTCCGCGATCCAGTCCGTGATCAGATCGTCCAGCACGTCCAGCGGCAGGCTGCCGTGCCCGATCAGCTCGTGGTGGAACTCCCGGACGTCGAAGCGCCCGCCGAGCGCGGCCCGGGCCCGCTCGCGGTGCCGGACGATCTCCCGACGGCCGATCAGGTAGGCGGTGGCCTGGCCCGGCCAGGCGATGTAGCGGTCGATCTCGTTGCGGACGTTGGCCTCCTGGGTCGCGGTGTTCTCCCGCAGGTAGGCCATCGCCCGCTCCCGGGACCAGCCGTAGTGGTGCATCCCGGTGTCCACCACCAGGCGCACCGCCCGCAGCGCGTCCATCGAGAGCATGCCGAAGCGGGACAGCTCCGAGCCGTACAGGCCCATCTCGTCCGCCAGCCGCTCGGTGTACAGGCCCCAGCCCTCGACGTGCGCGGTCAGCGCGGCGGTCGCCCGCTGCCGGAACCGCGGCAGGTGGTGCAGGGTCCGGGCGACCGCGATCTGGAGGTGGTGGCCCGGCACGCCCTCGTGGAAGGCGATCGCCTCGTACTCGTAGGTGAACCGGCTCTGCGGGTTCAGCGTGTTGATCCAGTGGGTGCCGGGCAGGCCGCCCGGGCCCGGCGGCTGGTAGTAGGCCAGCGGCGCGGTCTCCGCCTCCAGCGGGTCGATCTCCCTGGTCACGCAGTCGGCGATCGGGTACGGGCGGAACCAGTCGGCCGAGGCGCTGCGCGCGCGGTCCAGGGCACCGTCCACCAGCGCGACGATCTCGGCCGCGCTGCCGAAGCGCAGCGACCGGTCCTCGCGCAGCGCGGTCAGCACGGCGTCGGTGCCGTTGATGCCGAGCACCTCGGCGCCCAGCTCGGCGAGCTCCTCGCGCAGCGCCGCCACCGCCTCCAGGCCGATCCGGTGCACCTCCTCCGGAGCCAGTCCGGGGCGGGTGAAGCGGCCGACGGCGTCCGCGTAGCCCTCGGCGCCGCCCGGCACGTGGCAGACCCCGGCCTCGGTGTCGGGACGGGCGGTCGGCGCCAGCCGCTGCGCCAGCCCGGCCCGGTAGCGGGCCACCGCCGGCCGGACGCCCTCGCGCACGATCGCCCCGGCCCGCTCGTACTCCGGGCGGCCCTGGAGCGGGCGCAGCAGCTGGTCGGCGGTCGGGTCGGCGGCCAGGTAGCCGTCCAGCTGGGTCACGGCCGCGTCCACTCCGCTGCGCAGCGGCAGCCGGCCCTCGGCGGCGGCGTCCAGGCTGCGCTGCAGGACGGCGTCGAAGTAGCCGGGCAGTCCGGCCAGCCGCTCCAGGTAGGCGTCGGCGCCCTCCTGGTCGACAGCGGTCATGGCGAAGGTGGCGAAGACCGTGTTGTGCGGGGCCACGACGGTCGCGGAGACGCTGGAGTCGTCCAGTCCGTGGGCGATCCGGCCGCTGTTGTTCTCGATCAGCCGGGCGAGCACCCGGTGGGTGAGGCGGTCCTCGCCGACCAGCCCGTCCAGCGGGATCGCCGCCAGGCGCGCGCCGAAGGCCCGGAGCACCTCGCGGTGGCGCAGCGCGGCCGCGCGCGACGGGTCGGGCACCTCGTGGGCGTGGCCCTCGATGCCGCCGAGGGTGGCCTCGAAGGGGTCGTGGGCGTTCTCGGCCGCGAAGAACTCCTCGGCGAGGGCGGCGAGTTCGTCCTGGGCGGAGGTCGCGGTCGGGCCGTCACCCGGCTGGTCGGTCATCGGGTGATTATTCGGAGTCCGCGGCGGCGCGGTCAATAGGCGGCGGGCGGAGGAGGTTCCTCCCGCCCGCCGTGAACGCGCCGCCGCCTGAGCGGAATTCAGGATCCGGGCTGCGGACCCGGGCCCCGGGCTCCGAATGCCGGGGGGAGCTCAGTGCCCCTGGGACTCCTTGGCGGCCTTCTCCGCGGCCTCCTTCTCGTGCTTCGCCTTGATCCGGGCCTCCTCCTTGCGGACGTCGACCTGGTTGGCGCGCTCGTGCTGGAGCCACAGCGGGTTCTCGGCCTTGATCGCGTCGATCTCGGCGGTGGTGAGCGCCTCGGTCACGCCGCCGCGGGCCAGGCCCGAGATGGAGACGCCGAGCTTCGCGGCGACCACCGGGCGCGGGTGCGGGCCGTTCTTGCGCAGCTCCTGGAGCCACTGCGGCGGCGCGGCCTGCAGCGCGTTGAGCTCCTCGCGGGAGACCACGCCCTCCTGGAAGTCGGTCGGCGCCGCGGCGAGGTAGATCCCCAGCTTCTTGGCCGCCGTGGCCGGCTTCATGGTCTGGCTGGTCTTCTGCTTGAGCGATGTCATGGTGACAAGGGTAAGGGAGTGCGC
>NZ_JBHWDU010000104.1:0-25492 GCF_042734825.1 Kitasatospora sp. NPDC059648
ATCGGTAAGCCGTGTGCGGGAAAACCGCACGCACGGATTGAAAGGGGACGGAGGAACCGGGCTCGCAAGAGCACCGCGCCTCCAACTACCAATGGAACCGAGTACCGGACTGATCGCCGTTCCGCCCGGCCGCGTCATGCTCTCCGACCGCCGTACCCAGCGGACTTGGGGCGTGGAGGTGGCCCCGTTCGAGCTGGCGGCCTGTCCGGTCACCCGTGAGCAGTACGAGGGCGTCGCGGGCGACCGTCGCCCCGCGCACAGCGTGTCCTGGCTGGACGCCGTCCGCTACTGCAACGAGCTGTCCCGGCGCGAGGGGCTGGCGCCCGCGTACCGGGTGGACGGCGACGACGTCTCCTGGGACCGCAGCGCCGACGGCTACCGGCTGCCGACCGAGGCCGAGTGGGAGCACGCCTGCCGGGCCGGGACGGACGGGCCGCGCTACGGTCCGCTGGACGAGATCGCCTGGCACCGCGGCAACTCGGGCGAGCGCCCGCACGAGGTGGGCGAGCTGCGGCCCAACGCCTACGGGCTGTACGACCTGCTCGGCAACGTGTGGGAGTGGTGCTGGGAGCTGTACGACCCCGAGGTGTACGGCAGTTACCGCGTCCTGCGCGGTGGCGGCTGGTTCGACGAGCACTGGAGCTGCCGCGCCTCCGTCCGCCGCCGCAGCCACCCGACCCTGCGGATCGACGACGTGGGCTTCCGGCTCGCGCGGTCGGCAGGGGCGTAGGACCAGGCGGACGCCCGGCGGAACCCCCTCGGCGGTCCGCGCGTTGGCGCCTGCGTGAGCGATGAAACGGTATCCCTGCGTCCGATAGCCGAAGCCGACCTCCCCGCCTTCGGCCGACTGGTCAACGACCCCGAGACGGTGGGCGAGTTCCAGTGGTTCGGCTGGCGGGACCCGGAGCGGTTCCGGCGCGGTTGGGCGGAGCACGGGCTGCTCGGCGACGACCAGTGGATCTTCGCGGTCGTGGCCGGCGAAGAGTTCTGCGGCTTCGTCGCCGCCAGGCGGAAGGGGATGCTGCCGACGGCGCCGTACTGGAGCATCGGCATCCAGCTGATGCCGCAGGCACGCGGACGGGGGATCGGCACCGAGGCCCAACGGCTCCTGGTGGACTACCTGTTCGCACACACGCCGACGATGCGGGTGGAGGCGGACACGGATGTCGACAACATCGCGGAGCAGCGCGCCCTGGAGAAGGTCGGCTTCACCCGGGAGGGCGTCCACCGTGCGGTGAACTTCCGGGCCGGGCAGTGGCGCGACGGGGTGTACTACGGCCTGCTGCGCACCGATCCCAGGCCCTGATCCGAGGTCCTCAGGCGACCCCGAACCACTCCTCGGCGAGGTCGTCCAGGGTCCGCGCCGAGGGCCTCAACTCCCGCAGGTACCAAGGCAGGTTGCTGTACACGTGCAGTAGCGTGTACGTCATCAGCAGCCGGGGCTCGAACGGGCGGCCGTAGGCGGTGAGCAGCTGTCCGAGCAGCTGCGGGTCGGCGCGGGTCGTGAAGAGGCCGACGGCGACCAGGTCGTAGGCCGGATCGCCGATCATCGCGGGCTCGAAGTCGATCAGCCCGGTGAGCCGCCAGTGGCCGGTCGGGTCGGTGATCAGGTGCTCGCGCATGAACTCGGTGTGCAACAAGGACAGTTGTGGCGCGGTAGGCAGCGGGGTGGCGGCGAGGAACCCGGGGATCTGCTCCAACCACGCCGCTGGCAGCCCGCGTTCGCGCTGCCGGTCGACGGCGCCCGCGCGCTGCCGGGCCAGGAAGGCGGGCCAGTCGCCGGGGGCGAGGGCACCGGCGAGCGGCGCGGCGTCGAGGGAGTGCAGGGCGGCGAGCGCCTCGCCGCAGTCGCGGGCGATCCGCTCGCGGCCGACCGGGGGGATGCGCGGCCAGGCGGGGGCGAGGCCCTCGCCCTGGAGGCGGGACATCAGGACGTAGCGCCAGCCGTTGACGTACTCGCCCGCCGCCCGGACCACCGGAGTGGGGATCGGCAGCGCGCCGTCCAGGAAGGCCAGGACGCGCTCCTCGGCGATGCCGTCCCGGGCGCTCGCCGCCGGGAACAGCTTGAGGACGTGCTCCCCGCCGACCGCGTAGACCGGGACGGACCCCTCCGCGAAGCGCGTCAACGGCCGGCCGCCGAGGCCCAGTAGCGCGCAGAGCGCCTCGGCGCCCGGACGCATCACCGACTCGTCGGGGACGACTGCGTCCCACTGTTCGTCCGTCTCGACCGGAGGCAGCATGGCGCTACGGTAGGCACACCAACCGCCCTGCGGCAAAGGCTTTTCAGGGCGTGTCGGCCCTGGTGCCGCAGCCGCCGGGGACATCGGCCGGGGCGGGTTCCGGGCCGGTGGCCGGGTCGCGGGTGAGCAGGTAGCGGGCGCCGGGGCCGGCCTGGGCGGCCCGGTCGTCGGCGTTGTAGAGGGCGCAGCGGGTGAGCGAGAGGCAGCCGCAGCCGATGCAGCCGGTGAGTTTGGCCTTGAGCAGTTCGAGTTCGGCGATCTGCTCGTCGATCCGGCCCTGCCAGGACGCGGCGACGGCGGTCCACTCGGCGCCGCTGGGGGCGGGGCGCTCGGGCAGCCGGTCGAGGGCGACCCTGGCCTCGTCCAGGGAGAGTCCGACCCGCTGGGCGGCCCGGACGAAGGCGATCCGGCGCAGCGTGCCGCGCAGGTAGCGGCGCTGGCCGCCGGAGGTGCGGGTGGCGTGGATCAGGCCGAGGCTCTCGTAGTAGCGCAGCGCGGAGGCGGCCAGGCCGCTGCGGGCGGCCAGCTGGCCGATGGTGAGCAGGTCGCCGGAGCGCGGGCCGGTGGTGCTGACGCCGTCGGGTATCGCGGTCATGGGGGCCCACTGTAGCCGCTTGACCTCAAGTTCGCTTTAAGTTGCACGATCGGTGCATGACGACGAAGACAGAGACGGCGGCCCCGGCCCGCTTCGAGGACCTCCAGCCGCTGATGGCCCTGATGACCGGCGACGAGAAGCACGACGTCGCGGCCACCTCCACCCTGGACGCGCTCTGGGTGCTGTACGACCGGGTGCTGCGGGTCACCCCGGGCACCGCCGAGGCGCAGGACCGCGACCGCTTCCTGCTCTCCAAGGGCCATGGCCCGATGGCCTACTACGCCGTGCTGGCCGCCAAGGGGTTCATCGATCCCGCCGTGCTGCGGAGCTTCGGCGGCTACGACTCCCCGCTGGGCTACCACCCGGACCGCACCCTGCTGTCCGGGGTGGAGATCTCCTCCGGCTCGCTCGGACACGGCCTGCCGCTGGCCGTCGGCACCGCGCTCGGCCTGCGGGCGCAGGGGCTGACCGACCCGGCGGTGTGGGTGCTGGTCGGCGACGCCGAGTTCGACGAGGGCTCCAACCACGAGGCGGTGGCCTTCGCCGGCGCCTACGGGCTGGACCGGCTGCACGCGGTGGTGATCGACAACTCCTCGGCCACCCACGGCTGGCAGGGCGGGATCGCCCAGCGGTTCGCCGCCGAGGGCTGGTCGACCGCGACGGTGGACGGCCGCGACCACGAGGCGCTGCACCGCGCCTACACCACCGCGCACCCGGGCCGCCCGCACGTGGTGGTCGCCCGGGTCGAGCCGAAGTACTCCTGATCCGAGAAAGCCCCTGATCCTGCCAACGCCGAGAGCACGAAAGGCATTTCCCCCATGGACACCATGCGCGAGCGCTTCGTCGACGTCACGACCCGCCTCCTGGACGAGGACCCCCGGCTGGCCGTGGTACTCGCCGACATCACCGCCGCCGCCTTCGAGCCCGCCCACGAGCGGCACCCCGACCGGGTCGTCAACGTCGGCATCCGCGAGCAGCTGCTGATCGGCGCGGCCGGTGGCCTGGCGCTCAGCGGGATGCGGCCGATCGCCCACACCTTCGCCAGCTTCCTGGTCGAACGGCCATTCGAGCAGCTGAAGTTGAGCCTGGTCCACCAGGGTGTGGGAGCCGTCCTGGTGAGCGCGGGCGGCTCCTACGACAACCCGGCGGCCGGCCGCACCCACATGTCCCCGGGCGACGTCGCCCTGCTGGACACCCTCCCGGACTGGACGGTGCACGTCCCCGGCCACCCGGAGGAGGCCGAGCAGCTGCTGCGCCACGCCGTCGCCGACGGTGACCGCAACGTGTACGTCAGGCTCTCCAACCACCAGAACGCCGCGCCCGTCCCGGTCGAGCCGGGCCGCTTCACCACCGTGCGCACCGGCTCGCGCGGCGTGGTGCTGGCCGTCGGCCCGATGCTGGACGCGGTGCTGGCGGCCACCGAGGGCCTGGACGTCACCGTGCTGTACGCGGCGACGGTGCGCCCCTTCGACACCGCCGGACTGCGCGCCGCGCTGGGCGAGCGGACGGACGTGGTGCTGGTGGAGCCCTACCTGGAGGGCACCTCGGCGAACGAGGCGCACGCCGCGCTGGCCGACCGCCCGCACCGGGTGCTGGCCCTGGGCGTGCCGCGCGGCGAGCACCGGCACTACGGGTCGATGGCCGAGCACCTCGCCGCCTACGGTCTGGACGCCGCCTCGCTCAAGGAGCGGATCGCCGCCTTCCTCTGGTGAGCGGTCAAGTGAGCACCACGGCGACCGAGTCCGCCGCCAGCCGCACCGCCGCACCCTCCAGGGCGGCCGTCCCGAAGGCCGCCACCACCTCCCGCCCGGCACCCGCCAGCGGCAGCGCCGCCTCGTCCGGGCCCAGGTTGACCGCCACCCGGTACGGCCCCCGGTGCACCACCAGCCAGCCCGCGGCCTCGTCGAAGGCGACCCGCACCGCGCCGAGGTCGGGGTCGGCCAGCTCCGGGCGCTCGCGCCGCAGACGGATCAACGTCCGGTACCAGCCGAGGAGTTCGGCGTGCGGGGCGCGCCGGGGCTCGGTCCAGTCGAGTACGGAGCGCAGGACGGTGGCCGGCTCCTGCGGGTCCGGGACGGCCTCGGCGGCCCAGCCGTGCTCGGCGAACTCCCGGCGCCGGCCCTGCCGGACGGCCTCCGCGAGGTCCGGGTCGGTGTGGTCGGTGAAGTACTGCCAGGGGGTGGCGGCGCCCCACTCCTCTCCCATGAACAGCATCGGGGTGAACGGCGAGGTGAGCACCAGCGCGGCCCCGCAGGCCAGTCGCCCGGCGGGCAGCGAGGTGGAGATGCGGTCGCCGAGCGCCCGGTTGCCGACCTGGTCGTGGGTCTGGAGGTAGCCGAGCAGCCGGTGTCCGCCGCCCGGGCCGAACGGCCGCCCGTGGGTGCGCTCCCGGAAGGAGGACCAGGTGCCGTCGTGGAAGAACCCGCGCCGCAGCGTCTTGGCCAGGGCGGCGAGCGGGGCGCGCGCGAAGTCCCCGTAGTAGCCCTGGGATTCGCCGGTGAGCGCGCAGTGCAGGGCGTGGTGGAAGTCGTCGCTCCACTGGGCGGTGAGGCCGTGGCCGCCGGCCTCGCGGGCCGCGGTGGTGCGCGGGGTGTTGAGGTCGGACTCGGCGACGAGGAACAGCGGCCGGTTGCTCGACACGGCCAGCCTCTCGACCTCGTAGGACAGTTCCTCCAGGAAGTGGACGGCCCGGTCGTCCGCCAGGGCGTGCACCGCGTCCAGCCGCAGACCGTCGATCCGGTAGTCGCGCAGCCAGGTGAGCGCGCTGCCGATCAGGTAGGCGCGCACCTCGTCCGAGCCGGGCGCGTCCAGGTTGACGGCCGAGCCCCACGGGGTGTGGTGCCGGTCGGTGAAGTACGGGCCGTACGCCGGAAGGTGGTTGCCGGACGGGCCGAGGTGGTTGTGCACCACGTCGAGCACCACCCCGAGGCCCTTGCGGTGCGCGGCGTCCACGAAGCGCTTGAGCCCCTCCGGGCCGCCGTAGGGCTCGTGCACGGCCCACAGCGACACCCCGTCGTAGCCCCAGCCGTGCTTGCCGGGGAACGGGCAGACCGGCATCAGCTCGACGAAGTCCACGCCCAACTCGACCAGGTGGTCCAGCTGTTCGGCGGCCGCGTCGAAGGTGCCGCGCGCGGTGAAGGTGCCGACGTGCAGCTCGTACAGCACCGCGCCGGGCAGCGCGCGGCCGCGCCAGCCGGTCCGCGACCAGCGGAAGGCGGCGTGGTCCACCGCCCGGCTGGGGCCGTCCGGGCCGTGCGGCTGCCAGGGCGAGCGGGGGTCGGGCAGCAGCGGGCCGCCGTCCAGCCGGAAGGCGTAGTCGCCCTCGGGGGCCTCGCCCGTCCACCAGCCGTCCCGGTCCGGGCAGCGGGCCAACTCGTAGGAGCCGCCGTGGACTTCTACCGCGACCGTGGAGGCCGCGTACGGCGCCCACACCTCGTAGCGCGACATCCTCAGCCCCTCCTGCTCAGCAGTGCCACCGGGTACGTCGCCAGCAGCTCCGCCACCGGCACCGGCCCGGCCGGGAAGGCGCGCAGCGACAGCTGGTCGGTCCACGGGCCGCCGGCCGGCAGCTCCAGCACCTCGCCGCGCCATCCGCCGGCCCGGGCCAGCCCGTACGGCAGGCGGGTGACGGCGGTGACCACGTCCTCGCCGCGGGCGAAGGCCAGCAGGTGGTCGGGGGCGGGGAGCGGCCGGTAGGCGCCGAGCGGGCCGGAGCGGCGCAGGTGCAGGGCGGTGGCGGTCAGGTGCAGCTTCTCCCGGGCGAGGTCGCCGGGGCGGGGGGAGGCCGCGTCGGTGAGCCGTACGGCCAGCGCGCCGAGGTCCACCACGCCCCGGTTGTCCGGGTCGACCAGGGTGTACAGCGGCTCCTCGCTGCCCTGGTAGAGGTCCGGCACGCCCGGGACGGTCAGGTGCAGCAGGGCGGCGGCCAGGGTGTTGGAGCGGGCGTACGGGGCGAGCGCGTGGACCAGGCCCTCGATCCGGGGGAGCAGCCCGGCGTTGCCGTGGACGGCGCGGGCCCGCTGCTCCAGGGCCTGCTCGTACCCGGGGTCGGGGGCCGTCCAGGAGGTGTGGACCTTGGCCTCGCGGGCGGCCTTGAGCAGGGCGGCGACCAGCCGGTCCGGAGTGATCGGCCAGGCGGCGACCAGGGTGTGCCAGAGCAGCCAGTCGGCATCACGGTCGAAAGCGGGCCCGGCGGCCGTCGACCAGGCGGCGGCCTCGGCGGCCCAGGCGTCGGGCTGCTCGGCGAGGACGGCGAGCCGGGCGCGGGCGTCGGCGCTGCGCTTGGTGTCGTGGGTGGACAGCACCGTCATGCTGTGCGGCCAGGTGCGCTCCAGGTACTGGCACCAGTCGTGGAACTCGGCGGGGTGCAGCCCGGGCCTGGCGGGCTCGCCGCCGACCTCGTTGAGGCCGGGCAGCGCGTTCCAGCGGTAGAAGGCGGTGTCCTCGACGCCCTTGGCGGCCACGGCGGCGGCGGTCTGGGCGAAGCGCACGCAGAACTCGTCCTTGTCGGCGCTGCGGCCCAGCTCCCCGAGGGCGAGCGCGGCGACCAGGCGCTCGGTGGGGTCCGCGGCGCCGTCCGCGCCGGGCGCGCCCGCGGCCTGCAGCGGGTCGTCGAAGACGGGCTCCCCGGGCCGCGCGTACGGCCGGTACACCGGGTAGTCGGTGAGCAGCCGCCGCAGCGCGGACCGCAGCTGCTCGGGCGCGTGGTCGGCGTGGGCGGGTTCGGCGGCGCCGATCCGCAGCGCGATCCGGACCAGCCGCTCGACCTCGGCGGTCAGCTCGCCGCCGGGCCCGGTCATGTCGGCGCGGCCGCGCCGGGCGGCCGCGACCGCTGGGTGCGGGTCCTGGCACAGGTCGCGGACCGGCCCGCCGCGCAGGAACGACTCGTACGCCCCGGCCAGCCGGCAGGCCCCCGCGTGGTCGGTGAGCACGCCGTCGATCCGGCGCAGCGCGTCGTAGCCGGTGGTTCCCGCGACCGGCCAGTCCTCGGGCAGCCGCTCCTCGCCGGTGAGGATCTTCTCGACGACGACGTAGGCGCCGCCGGTGGCGTCGGCCAGGCGCCGCAGGTAGCCGCGCGGGTCGGCGAGCCCGTCCGGGTGGTCGATCCGGAAGCCGTCCAGGACGCCGTCGGCGTGCAGCCCCAGCAGGACGGCGTGGGTGGCGGCGAAGACCTCCGGCTCCTCGACCCGGACGGCGATCAGTTCGTTGACGGTGAAGAAGCGCCGGTAGTTGAGCTCGGTGCGGGCCAGGCGCCACCAGGCCAGCCGGTACCACTGGCGGGCGAGCAGTTCGGGCAGCGGTAGGTGCTCGGTGCCCGGGCGCAGCGGCAGCTCGTGCTGGTGGTAGCGCAGCCGCTCGCCGTCCACGGCCAGCTGGTCCAGGACGGCGCCGAGCCGGTCGCCGAGCAGCGGCAGCAGCACCCGCCCGCGCCCGGGGGCGTCGGCGGGGCCGGGCTGGGCGGTCCAGTCGATGTCGAACCAGCGGGCGTACGGCGAGTCTGGGCCGTCCCGCAGCACCTGCCAGAGCGGCTGGTTGAGCCGCTCGGGGACGGGCACGGCCATGTGGTTGGGCACCACGTCGGCGATCAGCCGCAGGCCGTGCCGGTGCGCCTCGGCGGCCAGGGCGCGCAGCGCGGTCTCGCCGCCGAGCTGTTCGCTGATCCGGGTGTGGTCGACGGTGTCGTAGCCGTGGGTGGAGCCCGGGGCGGCCTCCAGCAGCGGGGAGAGGTGCAGGTGGGAGACGCCCAGTGCGGCCAGGTAGGGGACGGCGGCGGTGGCGTCGTGGAGGGTGAAGCCGGGCTGGAGCTGGAGGCGGTAGGTGGCGGTGGGTGGTGGGATCGGGGGTGACGTCGGGCGGGTAGCGGCCGGGCGGGGCTGCGCGGGCTCGGCGGCGGAGGTCATAGGTCCATAGGTACCCGGCCGGGCCCGCCGCCAAGACCCGGTGCTGATCCGAACAGGTGAGCGCCGGGGGGATCAGGCCGGACGCTGCAGCACCATGAGCGAGCGGTCGGTGAGCCGGAGCGCGTCCCCGGCCTTGACCCGTGCCCCGGTCCCCGGGGCGGGCAGCCGGGGCTGGGCGGTGTCGACCACGACCTGCCACTCCTGGCCGTGGTCGGCGGGCACGATGAACTCCAGCGGTTCGAAGTGGGCGTTGAACATCAGCAGGAAGGAGTCGTCGACGATCCGCCCGCCGCGCCGGTCCGGCTCGGAGATGGCGTAGCCGTTGAGGAAGACGGTCAGCGACTTGGCGTAGCTGGCGCCCCAGTTGCGCTTGGTCATCTCCTCCCCGGCGGGGGTGAACCAGGCGATGTCGGTGAGGTCGTCGTAGCCGTTCGGGGCCGGGGCCCCGGAACCCTGCCGTCCGGACACCGGCCGGCCGTGGAAGAAGCGCCGCCGCCGGAACACCGGGTGGTCGCGGCGCAGCCAGATCATCCCCTGGGTGAACTCCAGCAGCCGCGCGGCAGGCCCGTCGCCCTCGGGCCAGTGCACCCAGGTGAGCTCGTTGTCCTGGCAGTACGCGTTGTTGTTGCCCAGCTGGGTGCGGCCGAGCTCGTCGCCGTGGGAGAGCATCGGCACGCCCTGGGAGAGCATCAGGGTGGCGATGAAGTTGCGCTGCTGGCGGGCCCGCAGCTCCTCGACGCCCTGGTCGGTGGTGGGCCCCTCGGCGCCGCAGTTCCAGGAGCGGTTGAATGATTCGCCGTCCCGGTTGTCCTCGCCGTTGGCCTGGTTGTGCTTGTCGTTGTAGGAGACCAGGTCGCGCAGGGTGAAGCCGTCGTGGCAGGTGACGAAGTTGATGGAGGCGATCGGGCGGCGGCCGTCGTCCTGGTAGAGGTCGGAGGAGCCGGTGAGCCGGGAGCCGAACTCGGCCAGGGTGGCGTTCTCGCCGCGCCACAGGTCGCGCACGGTGTCCCGGTACATGCCGTTCCACTCCGTCCACAGCGGGGGGAAGTTGCCGACCTGGTAGCCGCCCTCGCCGAGGTCCCAGGGTTCGGCGATCAGCTTGGCCTGGGAGACCACCGGGTCCTGCTGGACCAGGTCGAAGAACGAGGACAGCCGGTCCACCTCGTGGAACTGCCGGGCCAGGGTGGCGGCGAGGTCGAAGCGGAAGCCGTCCACGTGCATCTCGGTGACCCAGTAGCGCAGCGAGTCCATGATCAACTGGAGCACGTGCGGGCTGCGCATCAGCAGGCTGTTGCCGGTGCCGGTGGTGTCCTCGTAGAAGCGCTGGTCCTGGGCGAGACGGTAGTAGGAGACGTTGTCCAGGCCGCGCAGCGACAGCGTCGGCCCGAGGTGGTTGCCCTCGGCGGTGTGGTTGTAGACGACGTCGAGGATCACCTCGATCCCGGCCGCGTGCAGCGCCTTGACCATCGACTTGAACTCCTGCACCTGCTGGCCGCGGTCGCCGCCCGAGGAGTAGGAGGAGTGCGGGGCGAAGAATCCGATGGTGTTGTAGCCCCAGTAGTTGGCCAGGCCGAGGTCGCGCAGCCGGTGGTCGCGGACGAACTGGTGCACCGGCATCAGCTCGATCGCGGTGACGCCCAGCTTGGCCAGGTGCTCGATCGCCGCCGGGTGGGCCAGGCCCGCGTAGGTGCCGCGGATCTCCTCGGGGATGCCGGGGTGCAGCTGGGTGAGGCCCTTGACGTGGGCCTCGTAGATGACGGTGCGGTGGTAGTCGGTGCGGGGCGGGTGGTCGGTGCCCCAGTCGAAGTACGGGTTGATCACCACCGAGTGCATGGTGTGGGGGGCGGAGTCGAGGTCGTTGCGGCGCTCGGGTGCGCCGAAGTGGTAGCCGTAGACGGACTCGTCCCAGTCGATGTGGCCGCTCATCGCCTTGGCGTAGGGGTCCAGCAGCAGTTTGGCGCTGTTGTGCCGCTGGCCCAGGCCCGGATTGTACGGGCCGTGCACGCGGAAGCCGTAGCGCTGGCCGGGCTGGACGCCCGGGAGGTAGGCGTGCCGGACGAAGGCGTCCGTCTCGCGCAGTTCGACGGCGGTCTCCGAGCCGTCCTCGTCGAGCAGGCACAGCTCGATCCGGTCGGCACTCTCCGAGAACACCGCGAAGTTGGTGCCGGCCCCGTCGTAGGTGGCGCCGAGGGGGTAGGGCTTACCGGGCCAGACCTGCATGACGTCCTCAACTTCCCTATGCTGTACGGAAACTGGCATATAGTCCGACGACCTGCCCGGACCCGTGCGCTCTCTTCCCGGCCGGGTGGTCGGACATGTGCGACGCTCGCGCGCCGTGACGCACGGCACAGCCCGCAATACTCCCCGAGCCCTTCCCCGACGGCCGGGAGATAGTGCCGGGGTTAGTCCGAACGGGTGTCCAGCGGCGAATCCTGTGAAGAATGGGGCGGGTGGTGCGCGCGAGTCCCCTCGGCCAACCGGCTGCGGGCGGCTCTCGACGGGCAGTACCCTTGATCGTCCGGCCGCCCCGGCCGACCGGTGCTTGTCAACGGCCCGTCAACGGACCCCGCGCCCTCGGGGGTCAGCCGCAGATGAGGTGGCGCATGGTGTTCCCCGCTGGCGGGCGAGGCTCCGGGCCCGACGGCCCCGACCGGAGCGGTGCCCGCAGCGAGGCGCCCACGGTCGTCATGCGGCCCGCCATGACCGGCCGCGCCCTGGTGCCGGCCCAGGGCGGCCCCGTCGAGGTCCCCGCGCTCGCCTGGTCGGCCGGCGAGTGGGAGGACGCCTACCAGCGGGTCCGGCTCTCCGGCCGCGCCTACGTCTGGCTCAACCTGGTCGAACAGCGGCTGCGCTCCCTCGTCGACGAGGTGCTGCACCCCATCTACGCGCCCGCCCACGGCGAGGACTGGGTCACCGCCGCCGCCGGGCCGGCCGGCGAGGAGTGGGCCCACCGGGCCGGTGCGGTGCGCGAGGTCAGCCGCCGCAAGGGCTACCTGCTCGACCCGGCCGACGACGACCCGCTGGTCTTCCTGACCCTGCCCCAGCTGCGCGAACTGATGGTCCAGCACTGGCCCTGCTTCGAGCCCTACCTCGCCGACCGGCGTGAGATCGAACTCGCCCTGGACGAACTGGAAGTGGCCCGGCACGTGGTCTCCCGCAACCGGGTGCTCACCCAGACCGTGCTCGCCCAGACCGAGCGCGCCGCCGCCCGGCTGCTCGCCGTCCTCGACGGCGGCGCGGGCGGGGTGCCCGCCGACGTGGTGGAGTCGCTCGTCGCCGGGCGCTACGCGGACGTGGTCGCGGTGCACGCCGACCGGGTGCGGCTCCAGCGCGACCTGCCCGTCGAGGACCTGCTCGACGGCGCCCGCCGCCTGGACGCCCTCGGCATCGGCCTCGGCATGCTCTGCCAGAACTACACCGGCAAGCGGCTCGTCCGCCTGGCCGGCGAGGGCTGCCGGGTGCGGCTGCTCTTCCTCAACCCGGCGAGCAGCGCCGTACGCCGCCGGGAGCGCGAACTCGGGCTCTCGCGCGGCGAGTTGTCCCGCTCCATCGAGATGAACATCATGCACGTGCGCAGGGTCCGGGCCCGGCTGCGGGACCAGGGCGGCTTCGAGATCCGGGTCTTCGACGAGACCCCGCGCTTCACCGCCTACCTGGTCGAGGGCCCCCGCCCCACCGGCCCGGTGGCCGGCCGCCGACAGAGCCGCGACCTCGGCGTCATCCAGCCCTACCTGCGCCGCTCCCGCGGCATGGAGTCCCCGGCCCTGATCCTGCGCGGCGGGGCGGGCCAGCAGCCGGGCGGCACCGAGCCGGGGCTGCTGGAGGTCTACCGCGAGGAGTTCGAGGGGGTCTGGGCGGACTCGAGGAACGTGTCCTGAGAAAACCGCTGGTCAGGGAGTCGCCCTCGGTGGAACACTGCCGGCCGTGAACAGCCACCCCACCTGGACCCTGGCACCCGCCGGCCCCGAGCACCTCGAACCCGTCGTCGAGCTCAAGGCCCAGGTCATGCGCGCCGACCTGGAACGCCTCGGCCGCTGGGACCGGGACCGCTCCCGGGAGCGCGTCCGGAAGTCCTTCTCCACCCGGTACACCTCCGTGCTGCTGGTCGAGGGCGCCTTCGCGGGCTGCGTCACGATCCGCCCCGACGAGCAGGGCGGGCGCCACCTGGAGCTGTTCTACCTCGCCCCGCACCTCCAGGGCCGCGGCCTCGGCACCGCCGTCCTGCGCCACCTCCTAGCCGACGCCGACGCCGCCGGGGAGCCGGTGCGCCTCGTCGTCCTCCGGGGCAGCGCCGCCCAGCGGCTGTACGCGCGGCACGGCTTCGAGGTCGTCCACGAGGACCCGGTCGACGTCACCATGCACCGGGAGCCGGCCCGGTGACCACGTGCGCCGGGAGCGGCCGGACGCCGACGTCCGCGCCGAGGCCCTCCGGCTAGGCCGGAGCGGACACGCTCGGTAACGATTCCCTCAACGTCCCTGGTCGCCACGGGCGTGCCCGCAGTAGGTGTGGCTCCTGTGAAGATCACGGGGGAGGGCGGGCCGCTGTGCTGCGCCTCGAAGACGTACACCGCACCTACGGCACGGGCCCGGAGGCCGTACGGGCGCTCAGGGGGGTGGACGTCGGCTTCGACCGCGGCACCTTCACCGCCGTGATGGGCCCCTCCGGCTCCGGCAAGAGCACCCTGCTGCAGTGCGGCGCGGGCCTCGACCGCCCCGACAGCGGCCGGGTCGTCCTGGACGGCACCGACCTCGCCGGGCTCACCGAGACCCAGCTGACCGTCCTGCGCCGACAGCAACTCGGCTTCGTCTTCCAGGCGTTCAACCTCGTCGGCTCGCTCACCGCCGAGCAGAACGTCGGCCTGCCGCTGCGCCTGGCCGGACGCCGCCCCGACCGCGACGAGGTCCGGCGCGCCCTCACTCAGGTCGGCCTCGGCGAACGCGCCGGACACCTGCCCTCCCAGCTGTCCGGCGGCCAGCAGCAGCGTGTCGCCATCGCCCGCGCCCTCATCACCAAGCCCCGGATGCTGTTCGCGGACGTCAGCGGCTGCCTGCTCTCCCTGGCCGGAGCACCCGCGCTCGCCGCCTGGCTGGTCGCCCGCGGCGCCGCCCCCGACGGCTTCACCGCCCGGCCCGCCGCCGGCCCGATGCTGCTCGCCGCCGCCGTCGGCCTGCTGGTCGCGCTGCTCGGCGCCGTCAGCGCCGCCGTCCGGGCCGGGCGGGTGCGCGCCGTCGAGGCCCTCGGCGACGCCGCCGTCGACCGCAGGTTCATGACCCGGCCGCGCTGGGCCTTCGCCCAGCTCGGACTGCTCGGCCTCGCGGGCACCGTCTCCTACTACCTCTCCGCGGCCACCCTGCCGCCCGCCCCCGGCGACCAGCCGGACGGCCCCCAGCTCGCCTCCCAGTGGGTGCTCGGCGCCGACCTTCTCACCATCACCGCGATCGCCCTGTTCGCGCCCGTCGTCGTCCCGCCGCTGGTCCGGCTGCTCAGCGCCCCGCTCGCCCGGGCCACCGCCGCCGCCCCGCTGCTCGCCCGGCAGAACGCGCTCACCGCGGTGCGCCGCACCGTCTCCACCGCCACCCCGGCCTTCCTCACCATCGCGCTCACCGGCACCGTCGTCGGCTCCACCGCCGCCTTCGCCGACGCCATGACCGCCCAGGGCAGGGCCACCGCCGCCGCCCGCTACGTGCTGTACCCCGGCGACGCCCCGCTGCCCGCCGACGCCGCCCGGCGGCTCACCGCGGGCCGCCCCCGACTGCACGCCACCGCCACCACCTCCACCGTGGTCACCGGCCTCGGCGCCGACCGGCCCGCCTTCGACGACCACGGCGAGGACTCGCCCGCCTCCGCGCCGTTCGCCGCCACCGTCGTCGACGGCGACCTCACCACCACCGCCCTGCTCAACCACCGCATCCTGGCCGGCCAGACCGCCGTGCCACTCCACCTGCCCTGGCTCTCCCTCGGCACGGGCGCGGCCCTCTGCCTCGCCCTCGCCGTGGCGGCCGGCGTCCTCCCCAGCCGCTTCGCCCTCACCGGCCCGGCGGAGTCCCGGTAGGGCCGGTCGTCGGACGGCACCACCGCTCGGCACCACCACTCGGCCCCGGCGCGCTCACGGGCGTGCCGGGGCCGTCCGGTGCGGTCGGTCAACGGCCCTGTGGAACACCGGTGTTGGTTCGGCGCCCGGCTTGCTCGAATCCTGCCGGGCCGGTATCCCTGCGGGCCCGGCGAGTTGACGGGTGGAGGGTGTGCGGCGCCTGGGCAGCCATCGGGCGGCGACGCCCGAGGCCCGGGAAGCCGAGTCGGCCGGGAACCGGGGCGCCGTACGAACGCGCCCCGAACTCCGGCCCCTCGAACGGCGTCGACAGCAGGAAGTCCGGAAGCCGTCGGTGCCCGGTGTCGCCCAGCGGTGCAGGACCGCCGTAGCCCGCCGACGGCAGTTCAAGGCCGCGGAGCAGCCGGGACGGTTCCCCGGGCGGCCGGGTTGTCGGTGGGGCGGGTGATGATAGGGGTTGTTTCGCCGGAGGACGGAAGGACACACCTGATGAGCTGGTGGCAGCAGCCACTGGTCGGCTTCGACCTGGAGACCACGGGTACCGATCCGGCCGTGGACCGCATCGTCACGGCCGCGCTCGTGGACACGGTCGGCGCCGTCCGGGTGGAGGCCGCCAACTGGCTGCTCGATCCCGGGGTGCCGATCCCCGCGGAGGCGGAGGCGATCCACGGGATCGGGGACGCGACGGCGCGCAGCAGGGGGCGGCAGGCCAAGGAGGCGGTGGAGGAGATAGCCGCGGCGCTGTGCGCGCGCATCGCGGACGGGCGGCCGGTGGTGGCGTTCAACGCGCCGTTCGACCTCTCGCTGCTCGACGCCGAACTGCGCCGGTACGGGCTGCCGACGCTCGCCGAGCGCCTCGGCGGGCCGGTCGGGCCGGTGCTGGACGCGCTGGTGATCGACCGGGCCGTGGACAAGTACCGCAAGGGCTCGCGCGCCCTGCAGCGGGTGTGCGAGGTGTACGGGGTGGAGCTGACGGACGCCCACGAGGCGGGCAGCGACGCGCTGGCCGCCGTACGGGTCGCCGTCGCGCTGGCCGCGCGCTACCCGGCCGAGGTGGGGGAGGTGACGCCGGCCGAACTGCACGGGCGGCAGATCGGCTGGTACCGGGAGTGGGCCGAGGGCCTCCAGGCCTGGCTGCGCCGCGGCAAGGACCCGCTGGCAGTGGTGGATCCGCGCTGGCCGTCCAGGGCGGCCGACCATGAGCCGCCGGGGGTGACCGGGTGACCGCGGCCGTACGTCCGGCGCGCCCCGAGGACGTGCCCGGGTTCCTCGCCCTCGCCGCCGAGGTCGAGCACTGGTTCGGCCCGATGGTGGCCGAACCGGGCTTCCACCGTGCCGTGGAGCGGTCCGTCGGCCGGGGGAGCGCGCTCGTGGCGGAGGGCGACCGGGGCCTGCTCGGCGGCCTGCTGTTCGGCGGCGGGCCCCCGCTGCACCACCTGCACTGGCTGGTGGTGGCCGAGCGCGCCCGCGGTACGGGCGTCGGCCGGGCGCTGGTGGAGGACGTGCTGCGCCGGCACGTCCGCGCCCCGGCCACGGTCGAGGTGGTCACCTTCGGCCCTGACCACCCCGGCGCGGTGACCAGCGGCGCCCGGGTGTTCTACGAGCGGCTGGGCTTCGCGCCCGCCGAGGCCGCCGAGCCCGGACCGGAGGGCGGCTCCCGCCAGGTCTACCGCCTGTACCTGGGCTGAGTCTCAGCCCTGGATGTCCAGCCCCACCGGGTGCGCCGGGTCCACCGGGCAGACGAACACGTGCAGTTCGCCGTGTCGCCCCAGCGACAGGTCCGGGTCGTCGCCGCTCTCCGCCGTCAGCAGGTGCGTCATCCGCGCCCCGCACCGCGCGCAGTCGATCGGGACCAGGTCGGTGCAGTGCCAGGACGGCCAGCCGCCCAGCTTCCAGCCGTCCGCCCGGCCGTGGTCGCGCTCGTACTCGATGCCCCGCCGTTCCGCGAACTCGGCGACGGCACGGGCCAGTTCCCCGGGCAGGTCGTCCCGGTCGGGCAGGTCGAGGAGCTGTTCGGGGCGCAGCGCGCACGGCTGCGGCAGGTACTCCGCCGCGCTGCGCGCGGGCGGCGGGGGTGTGGCGGGGGCGAGCTCGGCGGCGCGCTGCCAGTGGAGCCGGACGGCGGGGCCGTAGTAGTAGCGCTCGCCCTGGATGTCGTCGTGGTCGTTGGGGCACCAGAGCACCTGGAGCAGGTCGGTGCCGTCCGGCCACGGCAGGTGCGGCGCGTCCTCGGCGCGGATCAGAAGGACGGGGACCAGGGCGGTTCCGACGGCGGGGGTCACCGGGGCACTGCGGGGGATCAGGTACTCGTCCTCCGGGTGCCTGGCGGTGCAGTGCGGCCAGGGTGCGCCCACCGGCCACAGCGCCGGGCCGCCGATGCCGCTCGCCCCCGGCACGGGCTGAGCGGCGTACGGGTTGAGCAGGGTGGCGGGCCGCAGGTACTCGGCGAGGCCGGGGACGGCGGCCGCGAGTTCGGCAGGGCTGGGCGCGGGCGCGGTGTGGGTCACGGCGCCCAAGCCTAGGCCCGTCGTCGAACTCCCTTACGCGGCGGGGAGGTCGAAGGTGTACCCCTGGGCGACGAGCCAGGGCAGCAGCTGCTTCAGTGCCGCGACGGTCTGGCTGCGGTCACCGCCGCCGTCGTGCATGAGGATCACGTCGCCGGGCTTGAGCTGGTGCTGCACGGTGGAGACGATCGCGGGCACGCCGGGGCGGGACCAGTCGCGCGGGTCGACGGACCAGCCGAGGGAGGACATCCCGAGCCCGGCCGCGATGTGTTCGTTGTCGGCATCGAAGCCGCCGCCGGGCGCGCGGAACCAGCTGACCTCGGTGCCGGGCCCGCCGGCCTTGACGATCATGTCGTGGGCGGCGCCGATCTCGTACACCGCCTTGTCGTGGGAGAGCTTCTCGAACGGCTGGGGGTGGTGGACGCTGTGGTCGCAGAGCCGGTGGCCCTCCGCCACCACCCGCTTGACCAGGGCCGGGTTGGCGGCGGCGTTCTGGCCGATCTCGCAGAAGGTGGCCTTGACGTGGTACTGGGCGAGCAGATCGAGGATCTGGCCGGTGGCCGGGCCGGGGCCGTCGTCGAAGGTGAGCGCGACGGTGCGGCCGCCGGAGGCGGTGGAGCCGATCACCTTGGTCGGCTTCCCGGACTGGGCGGGCGGCGCCGCGGGAGTGCCGGGCGCGGAGGGGGTGGAGGCGGTCGGCGTGGAGGCGGTGGAGGCGGTCGGCGCGGACGGCGCGTGCGGCTTCGCGGCGGCCGGCGGGGCGGCCGGGCGGGAGCCGGTGGCGGTGTCCGGGGCCGGGGCGTCCGAGCCCGGGGCGGGCTCGATGGTGGTGGCCGCCGTGCCGGTCGGCTGCTGCTCAGAGGCGGAGCCGGGGGTGGCCGCGGCGCTGGTCGGCTGCAGGGCCCCGCTGGCGGTGCTGCACGCGGACAGGCCCAGGACGGCGGCCACCGCGATGCAGCCCGCGACCAGCCGACTGCGGCCGGCGGCCGGGCGCGCCGGACGGGCTGGACGTATCGGGTGGGCGGGGCGGCAGCGGGCATTCCGGTGCATGGCGGCGGCTCCTGAGGGGCGGGATAGGGTGCCGATCCATCGGTCAGGACGACTGGGTGACAGGACGCCGATCGTACGTGTCCCGGTTGCGCGCCGGACCGGTCCGGCCTAAGAGCCTTCTCACACCGGGCCGGGTTTGCGTCCACCGCTCGGAAGGAGTAGCGGTGCGCCCCGCAGAAGGAGCCGCGGTGCGCCGCTCAGAACGGGTACCACCGCACCTCGGTGGCCCCCTCGCGGAGCGAGGCGACGCGGCGGTGGAACTCGGCGAGCGCCGCCGGGTTCCCGGCCGCCTGCTGGGCGACCCAGGAGGCGCTGGCGGTCTCCCGGGCCCCGCGCAGCACCGCGAAACCGGGCCAGTCCCGCACGTCCCAGCCGTAGGCACCGGTGAACGCCCGGTACTCCTCGGCCGGCACGCCGTAGCGGTCGTGGCTGAGCGCGAGGACCACCAGGTCGTGCTCCCGCAGGTCGTGCGAGACGTTCTCCAGGTCGAGCAGCACGGGCCCGTCCGGGCCGACGTGGACGTTGCGGGGCAGCGCGTCACCGTGGATCACCCCGGGGTGCAGCTGCGGCACGAGGTCGGGCAGGGCGGCCTCGAAGGCGTCCCGGCGCCGGCGCAGGAAGTCGACGTCCGCCGGGTCGACCTGCCCTTCGGCGGAGGCCAGCCAGCGCTCGACCGGCGCCAGCAGGTCGCGGCGGCCGAGCGGGAAGGGCGGCAGCGGCAGCCGGTGCAGGGCACGCAGCAGCGGGGCGAGGTCGGCCGGGCGCGCCGGGCGGACGGCGGGGGCGAGCCGGTGCCAGAAGGTGACCGGGTGGCCGTCGGCCAGCTGAGGCTCGGCCGGCACCGCCTCGTACGGGCGGACCACCGGGACGTCCTGCCCGGCCAGCCAGTGCGCGACGGCCAGTTCGCGGTGCGCCCGGTCGTACAGTTCGGGGCCGCGGCCGACCTTGGCGACCACGGCCGGGTCGCCGAGGTCGAAGACGGCGTTCTCGCCGAGGGCGAGCAGCCGGGCGTCGCCCGGGGAGGGCAGTCCGGCGGACTCGCAGGCGTGGGCGAGCAGCAGCCGGGCGCGGCCCTCGTCGAAGGGGATCATGGCTGGGCTCCGTTCCGCCGTCGTTCGTCCGGGGGTCTCCGGACGGAGATCATCATGACGCACGGGGTGGCACGCGGAGGCCGGACCCGCGACCGCGCCGACCCGGCGTCGGGGTCTTCCCCTACCCGGCGACCCTGACGCCTCCTCCTCGGAGGTAGGGGGCGGACTCCACCCTGAGGGGGAGAAGACTCCACCCGGAGCACGAGGTCAACGGGGGTCCGGCCGGGAGAGACTGGGTCGGGGCCGTTCGGGGCGGCCCTCAACGGGGGTTGGACACCGGGGGCTTCCTTGCCGCGCGGCAAGCACGTACTCGCTGGATGACGCCCAGACCTACTTACCTGCCGACCGGCCAGGAGCGCCATCGCGCGCGTCCCGTCCGGTCCTGCCGTCGCCCAGCGTCCCGTCCCCCAAGGGCTGCGGTGAACCATGCCCAGGAGGCATCGAGCATGTTCCACCGACTAGGACAATTCGTCGTACGCCGCGCGTGGTGGGTGATCGTCGCGTGGCTCGTCGCCATGGTCGCGATCTTCGTCTCCGCGCCCAAGGTGACCTCCCAGACGGACGAGGCGTCGTTCCTGCCCGCGCACTACGAGTCCATCCGGGCCGCGGAGGTGCAGGCACGGGCCTTCCCGTCCGCCTTCACGCCCGACGCCCTCATCCTCTTCGAGCGCAACGACGGCGCCGCGCTCACCGACGCCGACACCAAGGCCATGGGCAAGCTGACCCAGGACCTGGCGGCCAAGAAGATCGACGGGGTCGAGGCGGTCAACCCGCCGGCCGAGAAGCTGGGTTACTCGCAGGACCACAAGTACGCGATGGGCACGGTCGCCATCGCCAAGGACAAGCAGCAGGACCCGAAGCTGATCGCGGACGTCGCCAAGGCGCTGCGAAACGACGGCAAGGACCTGGCAGGCTCCACCGACCTGAAGTTCCAGCTGGGCGGCTCCGCCGCCCAGACCCTGGACCAGCAGGAGTCCTCCAGCGACACCGAGGGCCTCATCACGATGGCCACCCTGGTGCTGGTCATCGTGATCGTCGGCATCATCTTCCGCAGCGTCCTGGCCGGCCTGCTGCCGATCCTGGTCTCGCTGATCGTCGCCCTGCCCACCTCCATGGGGCTGATCAACTACGCCACCAAGGCCTTCGACCTCAAGAGCACGGCGATCCTCACCCCCATCCTCATCGTCGTCGTGCTCGGTGTCGGCACCGACTACTTCCTCTTCCTCGCCTTCCGCTACCGCGAGCGTCTGCGGGCCGGTGAGGAGCGCCGGGCCGCCGTCGTCAACGCCGTCGGCCGGGTCGGCGAGGCGATCGCCTCCGCGGCCGGCGCCGTGACCATCGCCTTCGCCGCGCTGATCCTCTCCAGCCTCGGCATGTTCCAGGCCCTCGGCCCGGCACTGGCCATCGCGGTCGTCGTCACCGCCCTCGCCTCCGTCACCCTGGCCCCGGCGCTGCTCTCCGTCATTCCGGCCCGCGGCGTCTTCTGGCCCGGCAAGAAGTGGATGCGCGAGCCCGGCGACGCCCGCTTCACCGCGCTCGGCCGGGTCGTGGAGAAGCGCCCGGCGCTCACCGCTGCCGCCTCCGGCGGCGTGCTGGTCGCCCTGGCCCTCGGCGCCCTGGGCTACAACGGCCTCTTCGACATGACCAGCGGCTCGATGCCGAAGGAGAAGGAGTCGATGGTCGTCCAGGACAAGATGTCCACCGCCTTCTCCAAGGGCGCGGCCTCCCCCAGCCAGGTCTTCCTGAGCAGCACCGACGGCAGGAAGCTCGACCCGGCCTCCTTCCAGGCCTACGCGGACAAGCTCCACGTCACCGGCGTCGCCGAGGTGTTCCCGCCCTCCTCCGCGGGCCCGAACAAGACCATCAGCGACGACGGCACCACCGCGCAGTTCACCGTGATGCTCAAGGACGAACCCTCCAGCAACGAGGCCATCGCCACCGTCACCGCGCTGCGCACCGTCGCCCACGCGCAGGCCCCGGCCGGCACCGAGGCCAAGGTCGGCGGCCTCAGCTCGGTGTTCAAGGACATCAACCTGGCGATGGCCCACGACTACAAGCTGGTCTTCCCGATCGCCGGGCTGCTCATCCTGCTCATCCTGGCGCTCCAGCTGCGCAGCGTGGTCGCCCCCTGGTACCTGATGGCCTCGGTCGGCCTCGGCTTCGGCGCCACCCTGGGCGCCGCCACGCTGCTCTTCCAGAAGATCGGCCACGAGAGCGGCCTGATGTTCATGATGCCGATCCTGATCTACCTCTTCGTGGTGGCGATCGGGACGGACTACAACATCCTGATCATCGCCCGTCTGCGCGAGGAGGCCCGAGAGGGCCGCTCCCCGCGCGAGGCGGCCCGCGAGGCTCTGCGCCACGGCGGCCCGACCGTCGCGGCGGCCGGCTTCATCCTGGCGGCCTCGTTCGGGACCTTCATGCTCGCGGGCAACACCTTCATGCTGGAGTTCGGCTTCGCGATGGCCTTCGGCATCGTGCTGGCGGCCTTCGTGATGGCGATGTTCTTCACCCCGGCGCTCACCGCGCTGATCGGCAACAAGGCGTGGTGGCCCGGCCACGGCGCCGACGCCCGCCCGGGCCACGGCGGAGGCCCGGCGCCGCGGGTCGGCGCCACGATGCCGCCGGAGCCGGTCGGCCGGCACTGATCGACGTCCGGCCGTTTCCGATCAAGGTCTGAACGGCGGACGAACACCAGGCGGCGCCCCGCTCCGGCGGGGCGCCGCTCCCCGTTTTCCGGGGGCGGCAAACGTGATCTGCCGGGCACAAAAGTCCCCGGTCAGTCGGGGTGCGACCGTGCTACAGTCGAAGCAGTTGCAGTTTTGGTTCCCATGAACGTGTGTGTGCGCCTGCTGGTACCAACCAACAGGCGCATTTGTTTTGTCCGGTGTTTCAGTCTCCGGATGGGGATCGCGGCTACTTGGGGATTCACGAGGTGTGGATCCCTGATGCCCCAATATGAGGAGACGGTTATGGCTACCGGCACCGTGAAGTGGTTCAACAGCGAAAAGGGCTTCGGCTTCATCGAGCAGGACGGCGGCGGCCCGGACGTCTTCGCCCACTACTCGAACATCGTCGCCCAGGGCTTCCGTGAGCTCGTCGAGGGCCAGCGCGTCGAGTTCGACGTCACCCAGGGCCAGAAGGGCCCGCAGGGCGAGAACATCCAGGTCATCGGCTGACGTCAGCCTCCACGCTGACGCGCGATCGACTCTGATCTCGTGAAGCGGGGGCCCGCACCGCTCGACGGTGCGGGCCCTCGTCCATGCCGCCGTACGGCCGGGGCGGCGAACCACCGGATGACGGCCGACCAGTCCGCGACCGCGGGCTGCCGACCGACGGACGGAGACCCCGTGACCACCCCTGCCCGCACGCCCCGCGACCGCAGCACCGACCGCACCGCTGACCGCTCCGCCGCCCCTGCGGGCGAGCAGGGCCGCACCGGCCGCCCGCGCCGCAGCGGGGACGCCCCGGAGCGCGCCCGCCGCAGCGGGGAGGGCACCGACCGCGCCCGCCGCGGCGGAGAGGGCACCGCCCGCAAGCCGCGCAACCGCGCCGGCGCTCCCAGGACCGGCCGCACCGCCGTCCCGGAGCCCGCCGACTTCACCGTCGTCGAGGGCACTCCGGCCCGGCCGCCGGCGGCCTCCTTCGCCGAGCTCGACCTGCCCAGGGCGATCCTCTCCGCGCTCACCCGCGAGGGCGTCACCGAGCCGTTCCCGATCCAGGCCGCGACCCTGCCCGACTCGATCGCCGGACGCGACGTCCTCGGCCGCGGTCGCACCGGCTCCGGCAAGACCCTGGCCTTCGGCCTGCCGCTGCTCGCCCGCACCGCCGGTCGCCGCGCCGACGCCCGGCACCCGCTGGCGCTCGTCCTGGTGCCCACCCGCGAGCTCGCCCAGCAGGTCACCGAGGCGCTCACCCCGTACGCCACCGCGGTCAACCTGCGGATCACCACCGTCGTCGGCGGCATGGGCATCGGACGGCAGGCGAACGCGGTGCGCCGCGGCACCGAGGTGCTGGTCGCCACCCCCGGCCGTCTGGACGACCTGATCGGGCGCGGTGACGTCAGCCTGTCCGACGTCGCCGTCACCGTCCTCGACGAGGCCGACCAGATGGCCGACATGGGCTTCCTCCCGCAGGTCAGCAAGCTGCTGGAGCAGGTCGCCGAGGGCGGGCAGCGGATGCTGTTCTCCGCCACCCTGGACCGCAACGTCGACCGGCTGGTCAAGCGCTTCCTGGCCGACCCGGTCACCCACTCGGTCGATCCCTCGGCCGGCGCGGTCACCACCATGGACCACCACGTCCTGCAGCTGGAGCCCGCGGACAAGGCCTCCGCCACCGCCCACATCGCCTCCCGCGACGGGCGCGTGATCATGTTCGTGCACACCAAGCACGGCGCCGACCGGCTCGCCAAGCAGCTGCGCGCCACCGGCGTGATGGCCGCCGCGCTGCACGGCGGCAAGTCCCAGCCGCAGCGCAACCGGGTCCTCGACCAGTTCCGCGACGGCGAGGTCACCGCGCTGATCGCCACCAACGTCGCCGCCCGCGGCATCCACATCGACGGCCTCGACCTGGTCGTCAACGTCGACCCGCCGATCGACCACAAGGACTACCTGCACCGCGGCGGCCGCACCGCCCGGGCCGGCGAGTCCGGCACGGTCGTCACCCTCGTGCTGCCCGAGCAGCGTCGCGAGGTCAACCGGCTGATGACGGTCGCCGGGATCCGCCCCACGGTGACCAAGATCCGCCCCGGTGACGCCGACCTGGCCCGGATCACCGGCGCCCGCACCCCCAGCGGCGTCCCGGTCGCCCTGGCCGTCCCGGCCGCCGCCCAGCCCGCGGCCCCGGCCGCCCCCGCCGACGGCAGGACCGGCGACGGCAAGGCCGGCAGCCCGCGCCGCCGCGCCGGCAAGCGCTCCGGGCTGCCCGCCGACGTCGACATGAACGGCAACCCGCGCCGTCCGCGCCCCAAGCAGCGCCTCGGCGCCGCCGGGCAGGGCGAGCGGCCGCAGGCCGCCGGGTTCATCGGGCGCTCCTCGGGCCGGGCCCGGCCGGGCAGCGGCTCCAAGTCCGGCGCCAACTACGGCACCGGGCGCCAGCGCCGCAAGTTCGACTGACGGTCGTACCCGGACCGGGTCCTGCCGGATGCCGGTCGGCTTCCGCCGAGTTCCACCGAGTCCCGCCGAACGGGCTCCGCGACCTCCCCCGCCACGGGGGAGCGCGGGGCCCGTTCCGCGTTTCCCGGCGCCTTTTCCGGCCGGCATCCACAGCTGACGTGAATCCGTCGCAGTTCGCCTTGAACCAGCGCTTGACGGAGGACTGCCCGCCCCGGATTCTTTTACGCGGCCCACACATCTGCCGCACAGTCACCGACGGTGCGCGGATGTCGAGTTGACGTGATTCGCCGAACCCGGAAGGACCACCGTCCCGATGCGCCGAACCTCCGCCCTGCTGTCCACCGCCCTGCTCGCATTGGCCGCAGCCCTGGCCGCACCGGCCACCTCCGCCCAGGCCGCGCCCGCCTGCTCCGCCTTCGTCGCGGGCTGGAGCGCGATCGGCAGCTGCAGCGGCCTCGACCCGATGCAGACCTGGTCCGTGGGCGCCACCTGCTACTACTGGAACTCCACCCACACCGTGCAGTTCTCGCGGCCCGCGATCGGCGGCGTGGCGATCGGCGACGGCAGCGTCTCCGCGGCCTGCGGCGTCGGCGACAGCGTGATGTTCCCGCACGTCATCATGGGCGCCACCCCGCCGGCCGGCCCCACCGGCCAGATCACCGGCTACGTCGGCAAGTGCGTCGACGTGCAGGGCGCCAACCTCGGCAACGGCACCCCGGTCCAGATCTACGACTGCAACGGCACCGTCGCCCAGAAGTGGCGGACAGGCTCCGACGGCACCATCCGCGCCCTCGGCAAGTGCATGGACGTCTCGGGCGGCGGCACCGCCAACCACACCATGGTCCAACTCTGGGACTGCAACGGCACCGGCGCCCAGCAGTGGCAGCCCCGCGCCGACGGCTCCCTGCTCAACCCGCAGTCCGGCCGCTGCCTGGACGACCTCGGCTT
>NZ_JBHWDU010000105.1:0-25292 GCF_042734825.1 Kitasatospora sp. NPDC059648
CGACCGCGCTGTCCGCGGCCAACGCCCAGCGGAAGTTCGGCTTCGCCGCGGCGACCACCGACCTCGACGCCGTCCTCGGTGACGGGGCGATCGACGCGGTGTTCGTGGTCACCCGGCACAGCTCGCACGCCGAACTGACCCGCCGGGCGCTGCTGGCCGGAAAGACGGTGTTCGTGGAGAAGCCGCTGGCCCTCACCGAGGACGAACTGGCCGGTGTGCTCGCGGCGGTGGAGGAGTCCGGCAACGACCGCCTGCAGGTGGGCTTCAACCGCCGGTTCGCGCCGCTGCTGCGCGAGGCCAAGGCCCGCTTCGGCGCCCGCACCGGCCCGGCGAGCCTGCGCTACCTGGTCAACGCGGGCCGGCTGCAGCACGGCAGCTGGTACCTCCGACAGGGCACCGAGGGCTCGCGGTTCGCCGGTGAGGGCGGGCACTTCATCGACACCGCGAGCTGGCTGCTGGGGGCCGATCCGGTCTCGGTGTACGCGGTCGCCCCCTCCGGCAACGAGGACCTCCAGATCGTGCTGCGCTACCCCGACGGCTCCACCGCCACTCTCAGCTACGTCACCGCCGGCGCGCCCGGCTTCCCCAAGGAGACGCTGGACCTGCTCGCGGACGGCAAGGTGCTGAAGCTCGACGACTTCGTCCGCGCCTCGGTGCATTTCGGCAGCACGGCCAGGCGCAAGCGGTGGGTCAGCTCGCGGCTTCCCAAGGCGCGGGACAAGGGCCAGTCCGCCGAACTGGCCTCGTTCGTCAGGGCCGTGCGTACCGGGGGCCCGATGCCGGTGCCGCTGGAGTCGCTGGTCGCCACCACGGCGGCCACCCTCGCGGTGCAGGCCGCCCTGGTCGGCGGCGCGCCGGTGGACCTGGCGAGGTCGCTGTGACGACGGGCGCGGGCTGGTACCTGCGGCGGCTGTCCCGGATGGGACCACTGGAGGTCGGCGGCCGGGTCGCCGACGCGGTGCGCCGGTGGCGGTGGCGGTCGTCCGTGCCGCCGCACGGCCCGGGCGCCCCCGGCGCCCGGTTCACCGCCGTCCTGCCCGCCGGGGCGCTCGCCGCGGTGCCGCCGGAGGCCGCCAAGCGCCTGCTCGCCGAGGCGGACCGGCTGATGGACGGGCACGCCGAGTTCTTCGGGGTGGAGCGCGACGACCTGGTCGCCCCGGACTGGTTCCGCGACCCGAGGACCGGGCGCCGGGCCCCGGCCGGGTACGCCTTCGACGTGCCGTACCGCGACGAGGACGCGGTCGGCGACATCAAGCAGATCTGGGAGCCGTCCCGGCACCAGCACCTGACCGTGCTCGCCGCCGCCTTCGCGCTCACCGGCGACGAGCGCTACGCCGAGCGCGTGGCCGAGCACCTGCGGTCCTGGTGGGCGGCCAATCCGCCGCTGCGCGGGGTGCACTGGACCAGCGGCATCGAGCTGGGCATCCGCCTGCTGTCCTGGGTGTGGACCCGGCGGCTGCTCGACGGCTGGCCGGGCGCGGCCGCCCTGTTCGAGGGCAACCCGGTGGCGCTGGACCAGATCTGGCACCACCAGCGCTGGCTGGCCGCCCTCCCCAGCCGCGGGTCCTCGGCGAACAACCACGTCATCGCCGAGGCCGCCGGGCAGTTCGCCGCGGCCTGTGCCTTCGGGTGGTTCCCCTCCTCGGCGCGCTGGCGCTCCGGCGCGCTGCGCTCGCTGGAGCGGCACCTGCGCGCCAACACCTTCCGCTCCGGCCTCAACCGCGAGCTGGCCACCGAGTACCACGGACTCGTCCTGGAACTCGGCCTGGCCGCGCTGGCCGAGGCGGACGCCGCCGCCGTGCTCGTCCCCGCGACCGTCCGGCTGGTGCTGCTGCGGATGACCGACGCGCTCGCGGCCGTCGTGGACGACCGGCTGCGGCCGCCGCGCCAGGGGGACGCGGACGACGGGCACGGGCTGGTCCTGGACGGCGAGGGCACCGACCGCTGGGCCTCGCTGCTGGCCACCGGGGACGCCGTGTCCGGCCGCCTCGCCTGGTGGCCGGAGGTGACCGCCGCCGATGTGCGCACCCCACTGCTGGCCGCGCTGATCCGGCCGTACGGGCGGAGCACGGCCGTGGCCCGCCCGGCGAGCCGGCCGGTGCACTTCCCCGACGCCGGGATGACCATCCTGCGCGGCCCGGGGGGGATCTGGTGCCGCTGTGACGGAGGCCCGCACGGCTTCCTGTCCATCGCCGCGCACGCCCACGCCGACGCGCTGTCCCTGGAGGTCCGGCACGACGGGGTCGACGTGCTCGCGGACCCGGGGACGTACTGCTACCACGGGCAGCCCGAGTGGCGGCGCTACTTCCGCTCGACCCTCGGCCACAACACCCTGGAGGCGGACGGCGCGGACCAGTCCCTCTCCGGCGGCCCCTTCCTGTGGACCCGCCACGCCCGCACCCGCGTCCTGGTCGCGGACGCCTCCGACCCCGGGGTGGCCCGCTGGTGCGCCGAGCACGACGGGTACCGCCCGTCGGTGCACCGCCGCCGGGTCGAGCTGCACACGGCGAGCCGCGAGCTGCGGGTGGCCGACGAACTGCGCGGCCCGCGCCGGGCCGTGCGCCTGGCGTTCCATCTCGGCCCGGCCGTCACCGCGGACCTGACGGGCGACCGGGCCGTGCTGGCCTGGACCAGGGACGGCGAGGACCGCTCCGCCGTGCTCGACCTGCCCCGGCAGCTGTCCTGGCGGGCGCACCGCGGCGAGACGGACCCGCCGCTGGGCTGGTACTCCGCCGGCTTCGGACGCCGGGAACCCGCCACCACGCTGGTCGGCACCGGCTTCGCCGACGGCACCCAGCGGTTCACCACCGTCCTCGGGTTCCGGGGCTAGGGGGAGGGGGTGGGGAACACGAGGCGGCACCCGGGGGCGTCGGCGGCGCTGCTGACGCTCGCCCTGCTGACGGCGACCGGCTGCACGAGCGGCTCCGACGCCCCGCCGGAGCCGACCGCCGGGCCGACCGGGTCGGCGGCCGTCGCCCGGGTGTGTGCCGACCCGGGGGCCGGTCCGGCGCAGGCGCCGGCCGGCGCGGTGACGGTCGACCCCGCGGTGGTCGGCGACCTCGCGGCGAAGACCAGGAGCAGCCCCCCGCACACCACCTTCTGGCTCCGGCCGGGGACCCACACACTCGACTCGGACCGGTACGCCCAGGTCGTCCCCAAGGAGGGCGACAGCTACCTCGGCGCGCCTGGTGCCGTGCTCGACGGCCGGAGGACCAACGAGTACGCGTTCAGCGGCGCTGCCACCGACGTCGCCGTCCGCTACCTGACCGTCCAGGGCTTCGTCGCCCCGCAGAACGAGGGCGTGGTCAACCACGACTCCGCCGACGGGTGGGTGATCGAGCACGCCACGATCCAGGACAACTCCGGCGCCGGGCTGATGGCCGGCGCCCACCAGCGGGTCCGCGCCAACTGCCTGCGCGGCAACGGCCAGTACGGCATCAACGCGTACAAGTCCGGTGCCCCGGTCAGCGACCTGCTGGTCGAGGGCAACGAGATCACCGGCAACGACACCGACCAGTGGGAGCGGCGGCAGCCGGGCTGCGGCTGCACCGGCGGCGCCAAGTTCTGGGCCGTCAACGGCGCCGACGTGCGCGGCAACTGGGTGCACGACAACCGCGGCCCGGGGCTGTGGGCGGACACCAACAACAACGACTTCCGCATCGAGGACAACGTGCTGGAGGCCAACGACGGCGCCGCGCTGATCTACGAGACCAGCTACAACGCGGTCATCAGGAACAACACGGTCCGGCGCAACGACTGGGTCGAGGGCCGCAACGCCGCCGACCGCGGCGACGACTTCCCGTACGCGACGGTCTACCTGTCCGAGTCCGGCGGCGAACCGCGGATCCCGGCCCGCACGGACAGGATCGAGGTCTACCGGAACGTGCTGGAGGACAACTGGTCCGGGATCACCCTGTGGGAGAACGCCGACCGGTTCTGCAACAGCCCGGCCAACACCTCCTCCGGCGACTGCACCCTGCTGGTGAAGAAGACCGGCAGCTGCTCCCAGCCGACGATCGCCGCCCCGCCGCTGTACGGCGACTGCCGGTGGAAGACCCAGCGGGTCGACATCCACGACAACCGCTTCGAACTCGACCCGTCCGTCGTCGGCTGCGCGGTCAAGTGCGGCCGGATGGCGGTGCTGGCCAACTACGGCACCTATCCGGACTGGTCGCCGTACAAGGGGGAACCGGTGGCCGAGGCGATCACCGGCGGGCAGCAGAACCGCTGGCACGACAACAGCTACCTCGGGCCGTGGAGCTTCGTCGCCCACGACCCGAGCCGCGCGCTCGACTTCGGGCAGTGGCAGGGCCGGCCCTACCAGCAGGACGCGGGCAGCACCTTCCGGCCCCGGGCGGGTGGTTGAGATGGGCCGGGAGCTGACCCGCCGAGGGCCGGCCGAGGACACCGGGCGGCAGCCGGGGCCCGGCGCCGCGCCGCGCCCGGCCGGCCCGCCCCGGACCGTCGAGCTGATCTGGGGGCTGCTGATCCTCAACACCCTGGGCTCCGCCGGGGCGGTGACCGTCATCCCGCTGCCCCGCTCCCTCATCCAGATGGCGACCATGGGGGCGCTGGTCACCGCGTTCACGCTGGCGCTCGTCCTCAACCCGCGGTTGCGCGTGCGGGCCAGCGCCTTCCTGTGCCTGCTCACCCTGCTGCTGGTGCTGAGCGTGGTCTCCAGCGCCCATCTGGAGTCCGGGTTCGGCGCACTCTTCCGCTGCTTCCGGCTGGCGCTCTTCGTCGGCACGCTGTGGCTGCTCAGCCGCTGGTGGGACGGCGGACCGACGTTCGTCCGCCACCACATCCGGATGTACTCCGTGGTGCTCCTGTCGGTGGCCGCCGGCCTGGTCGTCTCCCCGGGCGCGGCCATGCCCGAGCTCTACGGCGGGCGGCTGGTCGGCGCGCTGTGGCCGCTCACCCCGCCGCAGATCGGCCAGTACGCCGCGGTGGTCGTCGGCCTGGCCGTGCTGCTCCTGCTGGGCCGCCGGACCACCGGGTTCAGCGCGGCGGTGATCATCGTGCCGTCCCTGGTGCTGCTCGCGCTGACCCACACCCGCACGGCCACCCTCGGCCTCCTCGTCGGACTGGCGCTGGCGATCGGCTCGCTCGTCCTGACCAGCGCCGCCGCCCGCAGGTTCTTCGGCTGGGCGGTGCTGTGCGCCACCGCCGCCGCGGTCGGGCTGAGCTCCCTGCTGGAGGCGTGGTTCCTGCGCGGGCAGAGCCAGGAGAACTTCTCCAACCTCACCGGCCGGGCCAAGGTCTGGGACGCCCTGCTGGCGGCGCCCCGCACGACCCTGGAGCAGCTGTTCGGCACGGGCCTGGGCGACAAGTCCTTCGGCGGGCTGCCGATCGACAACAGCTGGCTGGCCGTCTACAACGAGCAGGGCCTGACCGGCACCGCCGTCGTGGCGGCGGTCTTCCTCACGCTGGGCGGCGTCGCCCTGCTGCGGCCGCCGTCGCTCTCCCGGGCCTGCGCGATCTTCCTGGTCAGCTACTGCGCGATCGCCTCGTACACCGAGGCCGGGCTCGGCGACGCCTCGCCGTACCTGCTGCACCTGACCGTGGCCGCCTCGCTGCTGGCCGCCCCCGCCGCTCTCCTGCCGACGCCCGAAGAGCCGACGCCCGAAGAGGTGGTCTGACCATGCACGTCCTCGTGGTGCACAATCGCTACGGCTCGGCGCAGCCGAGCGGGGAGAACAAGGTCGTCGACCAGGAGGTGGCGCTGCTGCGCGAGGCCGGCCACCGGGCCGAGGTGTTCGAGCGGCGCAGCGACGACATCGCCGCCCGGTCCCTGCCGGGCAAGGCCGCGGTGCCGCTGCTGGTGCCGTGGAACCCGGCGGTGCGCGCCGAACTCGCCGCCCGGCTGCGGGCCGAGCGGCCGGACGTGGTGCACGTCCACAACGTCTTCCCGCTGCTGTCGCCCGCGGTGCTGGCCGCCTGCGCCGACGCCGGGGTGCCCGCCGTCGCCACCCTGCACAACTACACCCAGATCTGCCCGCCGGGCACGCTCCAGCGGGACGGCCGGCCGTGCACCGAGTGCGTCGGGGGCTCACCGCTGCCCGCCGTCCGGCACGGCTGCTACCGCGGCTCCCGGCTGGCGACGGTGCCGCTCGCGGTGAGCCTCGCGGTCAACCGGCGGCGCTGGTGGTCCGGGGTGGAACGGTTCTTCTGCATCTCCGCGGCGCAGCGCGACGTCCTGGTGCGGGCCGGGCTGCCGTCCGAACGGCTGGCGGTGAAGCACAACTTCGTCCCGGAGCCGGGCGTCGGCCGCACCGGCGCCGGGGAGCACCTGCTCTACCTCGGCCGGCTCGCGGAGGCCAAGGGCGTGCGGCTGCTGATGGCCGCGTGGGACCGGCTCGCCGCGGACGGCGGGGTGGGCGTGCCGCTGGTGGTCGCCGGCGCCGGGCCGCTGGAGCGGGAGGTGGCCGCCTGGGCGGCGGGCCGGGACGACGTGCGCCACGCGGGGCTGTACGACCCGGCCCGGTGCCGGGAGGCCGTCGCGCGGGCGGTCGCCGTGCTGGCGCCCTCGACCTGGCTGGAGGCGTTCGGCCTGGTGGTCGTGGAGGCGATGGCGGCCGGGGTGCCGGTCGTCGCCGCCGGTCACGGCGCCTTCGTGGAACTCGTCGAGGACGGGGTGACCGGGCTGCTGCACCGGCCGGGCGAGGCGGCCTCGCTGGCGTCCGCCATCCGCCGGATCACGGCGGAGCCGGACCGCAACCGGGAACTGGGCCGGGCGGCCCGGCGCCGTTACGAACAGGGGTTCAGCCCGGCCGTCGGGCTGGAGCGACTGGTGGAGGGATACCGCTCCGCGATCGCGGGTCGGTCCGGCGGCGCGGACGGCGCGCCGCCGCCAGGGAACACGAACGCTGGCCCGCGACGGGGATTCCGCGCGGGCGGGATTGGGGGCACCACATGACACGATGCCGACTCTGCGGCTCGGCGGCGCTGGCGAGCGTCGTCGACCTGGGGGCGACCCCGCCGTGCGAGAGCTTCCTCGCCGCCGACGAACTCGACCGGCCGGAACCGGCGTACCCGCTGCACCTGCGGGTCTGCACCGACTGCTGGCTCGCACAGCTCCCCCCGCTGATCACGCCGGAGGAGACCTTCACCCAGTACGCGTACTACTCCTCCTACTCGACCTCCTGGGTGGAGCACGCCCGCACCTTCGTCGACGGCGCCGTGCGGCGGCTGGGCCTGGGCCCGGACGCCTTCGTGGTCGAGGTCGCCAGCAACGACGGCTACCTGCTGAAGCACGTGGTGGACCGGGGGATCCGCTGCCTCGGCGTCGAGCCGTCGGTGAACGTCGGCGCCGCGGCCCGGGAGGCGGGCGTGCCCACGCTCACCGAGTTCCTCTCCCCGGACACCGGCAAGGCCGTCCGCGCCGAACACGGCCCGGCGGACCTGGTGGTGGCCAACAACGTGTACGCCCACATCCCCGACGTGGTCGGGTTCACCCGGGGGCTGCGCGCCCTGGTCGCCGACGACGGCTGGGTCTCCATCGAGGTGCAGCACCTGCTGACCCTCATCGAGGAGAACCAGTACGACACCATCTACCACGAGCACTTCCAGTACTACACGGTCGCCTCCGCAGCCCGGGCGCTGGCGAGCGGCGGACTCACCCTGGTGGACGTCGAGTTGCTCCCCACCCACGGCGGCTCCGTCCGGCTCTGGGCCCGCCCGGCCGGGGCAACCGGCGAGCCGAGCCGCCGGGTGGCCGAGGTGCTGGACCGGGAGAAGGCCGCCGGGCTCCAGGAACTGTCCGGGTACACCGAGTTCTCCGCCCGGGTGGCCAAGGTGCGCCGCGACCTCCTGCGCTTCCTCATCGACGCGGCCGAGCGCGGCGAGACGGTCGTCGGCTACGGCGCCCCGGGCAAGGGCAACACCCTGCTCAACCACTGCGGCATCCGGCCCGACCTGCTCCCGTACACCGTCGACCGCAACCCCTACAAGCACGGCCGGTTCACCCCCGGCACCCGCATCCCGATCCTGGCCCCCGAGCGGATCGCCACCGACCGCCCGGACTACGTCCTGGTCCTCCCGTGGAACCTGCGGGCGGAGCTGGTCGAGCAGCTGTCCTTCGTCCACGAGTGGGGCGGCCGCCTGGTCTTCCCCGTCCCGGAACTCAGCATCGTGGAGGTGAAGCCGTGAAGGTCGTCCTGTTCTGCGGCGGTTACGGGCTGCGGATGCGCAGCGGGGCGTCGGACGACGTGCCCAAGCCGATGGCGATGGTCGGGCCCCGGCCGCTGATCTGGCACGTGATGCGCTACTACGCCTACTACGGGCACACCGAGTTCATCCTCTGCCTCGGCTACGGGGCCCACCACATCAAGGACTTCTTCCTCAACTACGAGGAGACCGCGTCCAACGACTTCGTGCTGCGGGGCGGCCGAACCGAGCTGTTGTCCACCGACATCGCCTCCTGGACCATCACCTTCGCGCAGACCGGCATCGAGTCGCCGATCGGGGAGCGGCTGCGCCGGGTGCGCCACCACCTGGACGGCGACGAGATGTTCCTCGCCAACTACGCCGACGTGCTGACCGACGCCCCGCTGCCGGAGATGATCGACCGGTTCGCCGAGCGCGACGCCGGCGCCTCGATGATGGTGGTGCCGCCGCAGTCCTCCTTCCACTGCGTGGACCTCGGCGAGGACGGCCTGGTCGGGGGCATCACCGCGGTCAGCGACATGCCGCTGTGGGAGAACGGCGGGTACTTCGTGCTCCGTCAGGAGATCTTCGACCACATCCCGGAGAACGGCGACCTGGTGGCCGACGGCTGCACCCAACTCGCCAAGCGCGGACGGCTGGTGGCCCACCGGCATCGCGGCTTCTGGAAGCCGACCGACACCGTGAAGGAGCGGGCCGCCCTGGACGCCGCCTACGCCCACGGCGACCGCCCGTGGGCGGTCTGGGAGCGGGAGGGCGCGGCGTGATCCGGCTCCGGTCCGGGCGCCTGAACGGCATCGTCGCCGTGGGTGCGCACTGCGACGACCTCGCCATCGGCGCCGGCGGCACCCTGCTGACGATGTGCCTCGCGAGGCCGGGCCTGCGGGTCGACGCGCTGGTGCTCTCCGGCGGCGGCAGCGAGCGGGAGCAGGAGGAGCGGGCCGCGCTCGCCGCCTTCTGCCCCGGTGCCGACCTGCGCCTGACCGTCCTCAAGCTGCCCGACGGGCGACTGCCCGCCCACTGGGACGAGGCCAAGGCCGCGGTGGAGGAGCTGCGGGCGCGGTGCGAGCCGGACCTGGTGCTCGCCCCGCGCACCGAGGACGCGCACCAGGACCACCGCGGACTGGCGGAGCTGATGACCACCGCCTTCCGCGACCACCTGGTGCTCGGCTACGAGATCGTCAAGTGGGACGCCGACCTCGGCCGTCCGACGGCCTACCAGCCACTGTCCGCCGAGACCGCCGAACGGAAGGCACGGCTGCTGCAGGAGCACTACCCCTCGCAGCGCCACCGCCCCTGGTACGACCGGGAGGCCTTCCTCGGGCTGGCGCGGATCCGCGGCATCGAATGCCACGCGCGCTACGCCGAGGCCTTCGCCGCCACCAAACTCACTCTCGACCTGGAGGGCTGACCCTTGCGCGTACTGCTGACCGGACACCAGGGCTACCTGGGCACGGTGATGGCCCCCGTCCTCGCCGGGGCCGGCCACGAGGTCGTCGGCCTGGACGCCGGCCTGTTCGCGGACTGCGTCCTCGGCCCCGCCCCCGCCGACCCGCCCGGGCGCCGGGTGGACCTGCGCGACGTCACCGCCGAGGACGTGGCGGGGGTGGACGCCGTGATCCACCTGGCCGCGCTCTCCAACGACCCGCTGGGCTCGCTGGCGCCGGACCTCACCTACGACATCAACCACCACGCCTCGGTGCGGCTCGCCGAACTGGCCCGCGAGGCCGGGGTGAAGCGCTTCCTGTACGCCTCCACCTGCTCGGTCTACGGCGCCGCCGGCGGCGACGAGCTGGTGGGTGAGGACGCGCCGCTGCGGCCGGTGACGCCGTACGCGGAGTCCAAGGTGCGCGTCGAGGACGACCTGCACGAGCTGGCCGACGGCGACTTCACCCCGGTGTACCTGCGCAACGCCACCGCCTTCGGCTACTCGCCCCGGTTGCGCGCCGACATCGTGCTGAACAACCTGGTGGGCCACGCCCTGCTCTCCGGCGAGGTGCTGGTGCTCTCCGACGGCACCCCCTGGCGCCCGCTGGTGCACGCCGCCGACATCGCCCGGGCCTTCGCGGCGGCGCTGGTCGCGCCCCGCGAGGCGGTGCACGACCGGGCGTTCAACATCGGCAGCGAGGTCAACAACGTCACGGTGGCCGAGATCGCCGAGCAGGTCGCCGAGGCGGTGGAGGGCTCGAAGGTGCGGATCACCGGGGAGGCCGGCGCCGACCCCCGCTCGTACCGGGTGGACTTCTCGCGCTTCCGGGCCGCGGTCCCCGGCTTCGACTGCGAGTGGACGGTCAACCGGGGCGCCGTCGAACTCGCCGACGCCTACCGGAAGTTCGCCCTGACCAAGGAGGACTTCGACCGCCGCTACACCCGGCTGGCCGTGCTGCGCAGGGCCACCGAGGCCGGCGCCGTCGACGACACCCTGCGGTGGCGCCGGTGACCACCGTCGGCGAGGAGATGCACGCGCTGGTGCAGCGGCTGTACCCGCTCTGCCGGAGCATCACCGGCGACGGGGTGCGCGCCACCCTGGAGATCGTCGGCGAGTACCTCCCGCTGCGGGTGCACGAGGTGCCGACCGGGACGCAGGTGCTCGACTGGACGGTGCCGCAGGAGTGGAACATCCGGGACGCCTACATCGCCGACGCCGCCGGGAACCGGGTCGTCGACTTCGCCGCGTCCAGCCTGCACGTGCTCGGCTACAGCGTGCCGGTGGCGGCCACCATGCCGCTGGCCGAACTGCGCGGACACCTCCACACCCTGCCGGACCACCCGAGCTGGGTGCCGTACCGGACCAGCTACTACACGGCCGACTGGGGGTTCTGCCTGGCCCAGGAGACCCTGGACGCACTGCCGGACGGCGACTACGAGGTGCGCATCGACTCCACGCTCGCGGACGGCCACCTCACCTACGCCGAGCACGTCGTCCCCGGGCAGGTCGCCGACGAGGTGATCGTCTCCTGCCACGTCTGCCACCCGTCGCTGGCCAACGACAACCTGGCGGGCATCGCCGTGGCGACCTTCCTGGCGCGGGAGCTGGCGCGGCGCGGCCCGTGGTACACCTACCGGTTCGTCTTCGCGCCGGGCACCATCGGGGCGATCACCTGGCTGGCCCGCAACGCGGAGCGGGTGGAGCGGGTCAAGCACGGGCTGGTGCTGGCCTGCGCCGGGGACGAGGGACAGCTGACGTACAAGCAGAGCAGGCGCGGCGACGCGGAGATCGACCGGGTGCTGCGGCACGTCCTGCGTACCTCCGAACGCCCGCACCGCATCACCGAGTTCACCCCGTACGGCTACGACGAGCGGCAGTACTGCTCGCCCGGCTTCGACCTCGGGGTCGGCTCGCTCAGCCGCACCCCGTACGCCGGGTACCCCGAGTACCACACCTCGGCGGACAACCCGGACTTCGTCAAGCCGGAGGCGCTGGCGGACACCCTCGCGGTCTGCCGCGAGGCCTTCGCCCTGCTCGACCGCAACCGCAGCTACCTCAACCTCAGCCCGTACGGCGAACCGCAGTTGGGCCGGCGCGGGCTGTACGACCCGCTCGGCGGGCGCAGTGACGCCAAGGAGGCGCAGACGGCCATGCTCTGGGTGCTCAGCCTCTCCGACGGCCGGCACAGCCTGCTGGACGTCGCCGAGCGGTCCGGGCTGCCCTTCGACACGGTCGCCGTCGCGGCCGACGCCCTCCGGGGCGCCGGACTGATCAAGGCGTGACGCCGATGACCACCGAGGAGGTGCGGACGACGACCCCGGCCGGGTCCACCGAACCGGCCGGGGAGAGCGGGCGGCCCGCCGCAAGCGGCGTCCTCGGGCGGGTGTCCTGGGGGCTGGCCGACCAAGCGGTCACCAGCATGATCAACTTCGCGGTGGGCATCTACGTCGCCCGCGAGTTGGGGGTGCACGCCTTCGGGGTGTTCGGCCTGGCCTGGCTGACCTACGGCGTGGTGCTCAACGTCTCCCGCGGGCTCGCCACCGACCCGCTCATGGTGCGGTTCAGCGGCGTGCCGGAGGCCGCCTGGCGCGCGGCGGCCGCCCGGTCCTCGGGAACCGCGCTCGCCGTCGGCGGCACGCTCGGGGCCGTCTGCCTGCTGGTCGGGCTCGGCATCGGCGGCGAGGTGGGGCCCGCGTTCGCCTGCCTCGGCGTCGCCCTTCCGGCACTGCTGCTCCAGGACTCCCGGCGCTTCGCGTTCTTCGCCGCCGGCACCGGGCGGAAGGCCTGCACCAACGACCTCGTCCAGGGCGCCGCGCTCGTCCCGGCCATGGTGGTGGCTGCCCGGGCCGGCACCGTGGCCGCCTTCCTGCTGGCCTGGGGTGCCGCCGCCGCGGCCGCCGCCGGATACGGCTTCCTCCAGTGCGGCGTCCGGCCCCGGGTGACCGAGGCCCGCGGATGGCTGCGCGAACAACGCGACCTCGGCTCCCGGTACCTGGCCGAGAACGTCAGCCTCAGCGGGGCCGGCCAGCTCCGGGCGTACGGGCTCGGCGCGATCGCCGGGGTCGGCGCGGTCGGCGCCGTCCGGGGCGCCGAACTCCTGCAAGGCCCGTTCCTCGCCCTGCTGATGGGGCTGTCGCTGGTCACCGTGGCCGAGGCGGCCCGGGTGCTGCGACGGTCACCGCACCGGCTCGGCCGGTTCTGCCTCCTGCTCGGCGGCGGACAGGCCGCCGCCGCGCTGCTGTGGGGCGCGGCGCTGCTGCTGATGCCGGACCGGGCCGGCGAGCTCGTCCTCGGCGACGTCTGGCACTCCGCCTCCCGGCTCATCGTCCCGGCCACCCTCGGCGTCGCCGGCGCCGGCCTCGGCAGCGGCGCGGCGGCCGGGCTGCGCGCCCTCGCCGCCGCCCGGCGCAGCCTGCGCTGCCAACTGTTCGCCTCCGCCTGCTACCTCGGCGGCGGGCTCGGCGGGGCGGCCGCGGCCGGCACCGTCGGCTCGGCCTGGGGCGTCGCCGCCGCGACCTCCTGCGGCTCGGCCGTGTGGTGGCTGCAACTGCGGACCGCCCTGCGCGAACGCCACCCCGAACCCCTCCCCGAAGTGAGGACACCGTGACCGCCGTTCCCCGGTTGAGCATCGGCCTGCCCGTCTACAACGGCGAGGAGTACCTCGCCGAGTCGCTGGACGCCCTGCTCGGCCAGACCTACGAGGACTTCGAGCTGGTCATCTCCGACAACGCCTCGACCGACCGCACCCAGGACATCTGCCGCACGTACGCCAAGCAGGACTCGCGCATCCGCTACCTCCGGCTGCCCGTCAACGTCGGCGCCGCGCCCAACCACAACTACGTGTTCACCCAGTGCCGCGGCGAGCTGTTCAAGTGGGCCTCGCACGACGACCTGTACGCCCGGGACCTGCTGCGGCGCTGCGTGGAGGCGCTGGACGAGCGGCCGGAGGTGATCCTCGCCCACTCCGGCCAGGCGGTCATCGACGGCGACGGCTGGGTGAAGGTCCCCTACGAGTACGGGCTCGCCACCGACTCGCCGCACGCGCCCGAGCGCTTCCGCAGCCTGCTGTTCGAGCCCGGCGGCGACGACTTCTACGGGGTGATGCGGGCCGACGTGCTGCGCCGGGTGAAGCCGCACGACAGCTACCACCACGCGGACCGCACCTTCGTCACCGAGATCGGCCTGCACGGGCCCTTCCACCAGGTGCCCGAGCTGATGTACTTCCGCCGCGACCACCCCACCCGCGCCGAGCGGGCCAACCCCTCCAAGCGCTCCCGGTGCGTCAACCTGGACCCGCGCCGGGCCGGCCCGCTGCACCCCACGCCCCGTCTGCTCGTCGAGTACGTCTGGGGCTTCGTCGAGGCGATCCGGCGGGCGCCGCTGTCCCCGAGGGACCGGCTCGCCTGCTACCGCCACCTGGCCTCCTGGATGACCAGCCGGGCGCGGCCGGGCGCCGGCGAGCGGGTCGAGGACCGCGCCCCGGTCGTGCCCACCGAGCTGGCCGTCTCCGTCGACGCCCTGGTGGCCGGACGCGAGGGGCGGCGGGCATGAAGCAGCCCCCGTCCCGCGTCGGGGTGTTCGGCCTGCTCGGCTCCGGCAACCTCGGCAACGACGGGTCGCTGGAGGCCGTGCTCGGCTACCTGCGCGCCGAGCACCCGGAGGCGGCCGTGGACGCGCTGTGCGGCGGGCCGGAGGTCGTCACGGCCCGGTACCGGATCCCCGCGACCCGGCTGCACTGGTACCGCGGCGAGTACCGGACCGCCTCCCGGGCGGGCGCGATCCTCGGCAAGGGCCTGGGCAAGCTCGTCGACGTGGTGCGCACCGCCGCCTGGGTGCGCCGGCACGAGGTGGTGATCGTGCCGGGCATGGGCGTCCTCGAGGCCACGCTGCCGCTGCGGCCCTGGGGCTTCCCGTACGCGCTGTTCCTGCTCTGCGCCTCCGGGCGGCTGGTCGGCACCAGGGTCGCACTGGTCGGCGTCGGCGCCGCCCCGATCCGCGACCGGGCCACCCGGGCGCTCGTTCGGTGGTCGGCCCGGCTGGCCGCGTACCGCTCCTACCGGGACGAGCTGTCCCGCGAGGCGATGCGGGCGATGGGCGTGGACACCGCGCGGGACGAGGTCCACCCGGACCTCGCCTTCTCCCTGCCGGCCCCGCCTGCCGCGGCCGTTCCGGGCGGCCGGGTCTGCGTGGGCGTCATGGACTTCCACGGCGGCAACGACGACCGCGCCCGGGCCGAGCAGATCCATCGGCGCTACCTGGACGGCACGACCCGCTTCGTCCGCGCGCTGGCCGAGGACGGCCGGCAGGTGCGGCTGCTCACCGGCGACGGCGCCGACGCCGCGGTGGTCGACGCGATCATCGAGGTGGTCGGCTCCCCGCTGGTCACCGCCTCCCCGGCGGCCTCGCTGGCCGAGCTGATGGAGGAGACGGCCGCCGCCGACGCCGTGGTGGCGACCAGGTACCACAACCTGGTCTGCGCGCTGAAGGCCGGTACCCCGACGCTCGCCCTCAGCTATGCGGCCAAGAGCGACGCACTGATGGCCGAGATGGGCCTGGGCGCGTACTGCCACCCGGCGCGCGAGGTCGACGCCGACCGACTGATCGAGCAGTTCCGGGAGCTGGAGAAGCGGTCGGCGGAGCTCCGGCAGACCCTCGCCGAACGCAACCTCGCCGTCACCCACCGGCTCGACCACCAGTTCACCGCCCTGACCGCGGCCCTCTTCCCGAACTCGCCCAAGGACCCCTGATGAAGGTCACCGAAGTCCCGGCGATCGCCGGCGCCTACCTGTTCACCCCGACCCCGTACGCCGACGAGCGCGGCTTCTTCTGCCGCACCTTCGACGCCGAGGTGCTCCGCTCCGTGGGGCTCGACCCCGACGCCTTCGTGCAGCACAGCGTCTCCCGCTCGGTGCGGGGCGTCCTGCGCGGCATGCACCTGCGCTCCGGCGCCGGGGAGGCCAAGATCGTGCGCTGCTCGCACGGGGAGGTGTTCGACGTGGTCGTGGACCTGCGCCCGGACTCGCCGACCTACCGCAACGTGGCCACCTTCGAACTCTCCGGCGAGACGCAGGCCAGCGTCTACATCCCGGCGGGGTGCGCGCACGGATTCCAGGCGCTGACCGACGCCGACGTCTCGTACCGGATCGACCGCCCGCACGACCCGGCCGAGGACGTGACGATCGCCTTCGACGACCCGGAGCTCGCCATCGCCTGGCCGCTGCCGCCCGTGTCGATGTCCAAGCGGGACCGGGAGGCGCCGAGCCTCGCCGGGGCCCTGCGTTCCGAGGAGAACTGACCCCATGGCCGTTGAAGACTTCCAGCTCCCCAAGTCCCGGGCGGCCAACGAGCGGCTGCACGCCGTGGTCCCCGGCGGTGCGCACACCTACGCCAAGGGCGACGACCAGTACCCCGAGCACCTCGCCCCCGTCATCAGCCACGGCCGCGGCGCCCACGTGTGGGACGTGGACGGCAACCGCTACGTCGAGTACGGCTCCGGCCTGCGGTCGGTCAGCCTCGGCCACGCCCACCCGCGCGTGGTCGAGGCGGTGCGCCGCGAGCTCGACCGCGGCAGCAACTTCGTCCGGCCGTCCGTCGTGGAGGTCGACGCCGCGGAACGCTTCCTGGCCACGGTGCCGACCGCCGAGATGGTGAAGTTCGCCAAGAACGGCTCCGACGTCACCACCGCCGCCGTGCGCCTTGCCCGCGCCGTCACCGGCCGTTCCCGGGTGGCCGTCTGCGCGGACCACCCGTTCTTCTCCGTCGACGACTGGTTCATCGGCACCACCCCCATGGACGCCGGCATCCCCTCGGCGATCACGGACCTCACCGTCTCGTTCCCCTACGGGGACCTGGCCGCGACCGAGGAACTGCTCACCCGCCACCGGGGCGATGTCGCCTGCCTGGTCCTCGAACCCGCCGGCCACACCGAGCCCGCCCCCGGTTACCTCGCCGGCCTGCGCGAACTCGCCGACCGGCACGGCTGCGTTCTGGTCTTCGACGAGATGATCACGGGCCTGCGCTGGTCCGAGGCCGGCGCCCAGGGCCTCTACGGCGTCGTCCCCGACCTCTCCACCTTCGGCAAGGCACTGGGCAACGGCTTCGCCGTCTCCGCGTTGGCCGGGCGCCGCGACCTGATGGAGCGCGGCGGGCTGCGCGGGGACGGCGACCGGGTGTTCCTGCTGTCCACCACGCACGGTGCGGAGACCCACGCGCTGGCCGCCGCGATGGCCGTGCAGACCACCTACCTGGAGGAGGGCATCACCGCTCGGCTGCACGCCCTCGGCGAGCGGTTGGCGGCCGGGGTCCGCGAGGCCGCCGCCGGCACGGGCGTCGCCGATCACGTCGTGGTCCGGGGCCGGGCCAGCAACCTGGTGTTCGCCACCCTCGACGCCGACGGACAGCCCTCCCAGGAGTACCGCACCCTGTTCCTGCGCCAGCTGCTGGCGGGCGGGGTGCTGGCGCCGTCGTTCGTGGTGAGCAGCGCGCTCGACGAGGCCGACATCGACCACACGGTCGAGGTGGTGGCGGGGGCGTGCGCCGTGTACCGCAAGGCCCTGGACGCCGGTGACCCCACCCCCTGGCTGGGCGGCCGCCCGGTGAAGCCGGTCTTCCGTCGCCTGGCCTGACGGGTCGTCGAGTGCCGTGATGTGGGCGGGCCGACGTCAGCGGCGCTCCCGCCGGCTGGCGTCGGCCGCCCGGTCGACCAGCCACGCCGTCGCCGGCACCACCGCCAGTGCGGTGCACCAGCCGGCGAGGGCGTCGGTCGGGTAGTGCGCGCCGAGCGCGACCTGCGCCCAGCCCATGGCGGCTCCGGCCGCCAGCGCCGCGGCGGGTGCGAGCGCGAGCCTCGGGCCGTACCGGCTCCGGGTGCCGACCGCGAGCAGCGCCGGCACGAGGGCGAGCGCGGTCGCGAAGGCGGTGTGCCCGCTCGGGTAGGACAGGTTCTCGCCGTGGATGGTGCGCCCCACCAGGTGTTTGAGCAGCGTCGCCGCTCCGACGGTCAGGCCGATCGCGGCGACGGTGAACACCGCCGCACGAGGGCGTCGCAGCAACAGGCAGCCCGTCGTGACGGCCACGACCAGCGCCGTGGCGAGCACCGGTTCCCCCAGCGAGTCCAGGATCAGCGCCACGGACCGCCACGGCGGGCGAACCCCGCCCACCGCCGCCCCGATCCGCGCGTCCAGGGATCCGGGCTCACCCTCGCCGCCGTACCGGAACCCGAGCAGGGCGACCACCGACGCGGCCAAGCCCGCGACCGGCCCGAGCCACCCGCGCAGCGCCGGAGGCAGTACCGCGGGCGCCGGCCCCGCCGGCAGGGATGTCTGCGCCATGCCTCAACCTATCCTGATCGGCTTCCCCGCGTGGACGGGTGGCGTCCTGCGGCACATCAACGGCTACGAGGGCGGCCTGCCGGGCTCCGCGGCACGGGCGCGCGCTCGCCGCCGCCCACGGCGAGCGGTTCGCGCCGCCCACGCCGCCGGTCGAGAAGGCGGGGAAGGGCGAGCGGTTCAGCGACGACTGGCCTACCACCGGCGGGGGGAGGGGGCGCCGTCGGTTCACCGTGCCCCCTGGTGCTTCGGCGCGGCGCCGCTAACATGAGTGATCCTCGCGTTTTCGTCAGGAGGCTGCCATGCCGGACCGTTACGACCTGCCGTCGGGGTTCCGCTGGGGTGCCGCCACCGCCGCCTACCAGATCGAGGGGGCGGTCGACGAGGACGGCCGCGGCCCCTCCGTCTGGGACACCTTCTGCGCCCGGCCCGGCGCTGTCCGCGACGGGCACACGGGGGCGGTGGCCTGCGACCACTACCACCGGTACCCCGAGGACATCGCCCTGATGAAGGGCCTCGGGCTGGACGGCTACCGCTTCTCCGTCGCCTGGCCCCGCGTCCTGCCCGCGGGCGCGGGCGCCGTCAACCCAGCCGGACTCGCCTTCTACGACCGCCTCGTCGACGCGCTGCTGGAGGCGGGCATCACCCCGCTGCCGACCCTCTTCCACTGGGACCTCCCGCAGGCCCTCGAAGACCGCGGCGGCTGGCTCGACCGCGACACCGCCTACCGCTTCGCCGAGTACGCCGCGATCGTCGCCGACCGGCTCGGCGACCGCGTGCCCGCCTGGATCACCCTCAACGAGCCCTTCGTCCACACCGTCTACGGCTACGCCCTCGGCACCCACGCCCCCGGCCGCACCCTGATGTTCGAGGCCCTCCCCGCCGCCCACCACCAGCTCCTCGCCCACGGCCTGGCGGCGTCCGTGCTCCACGAACGCCGCCTGGAGGTGATGCTCTCCAACAACCTCACCCCCGTCGAGCCGGCCTCTCCCTCGGCCGAGGACGCGGCCGCCGCCGCGGCCTACGACGCCCTCCACAACCGCCTGTTCACCGACCCCGTCCTCCTCGGCCGCTACCCCGACCTCCGCGCCCTCGGCGTTCCCGACGACATCTACGGCGCCGTGCGCGACGGCGACCTCGACCTCATCCACGCCCCCGGCCTCGACGGCCTCGGCCTCAACTTCTACAACCCCACCCGCGTCGCCGCGCCCACCGCCCCGGGCCTGCCCTTCGAGCTCGTCGACTTCCCCGACGTCCCCCACACCGCCTTCGGCTGGCCCGTCGTCCCCGACGCCCTCCGCCAACTCCTCCTCGGCCTCCGCGACGTCTACGGCAAGGCCCTCCCGCCCGTCACCATCACCGAGAACGGCTGCTCCGTCACCGAATCCACCGACCCCGACCAGCCCCGCATCGACTACCTCTCCGCCCACCTCGACGCCGTCGCCCGGGCCGCCGCCGAGGGCGTCGACATCCGCGGCTACTACACCTGGTCCCTCCTCGACAACTTCGAGTGGGCGGAGGGGCTGTTCCGTCAGCGCTTCGGCCTCGTCCACGTCGACTTCGCGACGCAGAAGCGCACCCCGAAGGCCTCCTACGCCTGGTACCGCGACCTCATCGCCGCCCACCGGATCCGGCCCGCGAGTGCTACTGGCGGGTAATAGTTTTTTGTGAAGCGGGCGACGAGTGGGGGAATGCGATCGAATTGCGAGGCGCGACGACGGACGTGACCGGCGATGCGCGGGTCGTCGCACCTTTCAGTGTCCGACGGTCGGACGCGGCGCCCGGTCGTTTCGCGCTCCTGGCGGGATCATGGGTGTATGGCGAAGGACACGGGCTCCTCTCCCCGGCCTCCGGGCCGATCGGGCGGCCGCCGGAGGCGGCGGCATCCACGCCCGATCCCGCCGGAGCCGTCCGTGCGGCGTCTGCGGTCGGTGATGGGCATCCGCAGCGTCGCCGGCCAGATGTTCGTCCTGCAGGTGGTGATCGTGCTGTTGCTCGTGGTCGCGGCGGTCGTCGCGCTGCTGGTCCAGTCCCGTAGTGACCGGTTCGCGGCAGCGCGTGACCGCTCGCTCGCGGCGGCCGAGGCGTTCGCCCACAGCCCCGGCCTGGTCGCGGCGATGCAGGGCCCCAATCCCAGCGCGGTGCTCCAGCCGTTGACCGAGGCGGCCCGCAAGGACGCCCAGGTCGACTTCATCGTGGTGACCGACCGGAACGGCATCCGTTTCACCCACCCCGAGCCGGAGCAGATCGGCAAGAAGTTCGTCGGCACCATCGGGCCGTCGCTGCAGGGCCGGGTCACCGTCGAGCAGGTGCACGGCCCGCTCGGCGAGGAGTACCAGGTGGTGGTCCCGGTGGAGGACGCCCATGGCGCGGTCGTGGGCATCGTGTCCTCCGGGATGAAGGTCGCCAACGTGAGCAGCGCGATCGACCGTCAGCTGCCGGTCGTGCTGGGTGCCGGCGCCGTCGCGCTCGGCCTGGCCACCACCGGAACGGCGCTGGTGGGCAGGCGTCTCCTGCGCCAGACCCGTGGCTTGGGGCCGGAAGAGATGACCCGGATGTACGAGCACCACGATGCGGTCCTGCACGCCGTGCGCGAGGGCGTGGCCATCGTCAGCGGTGACGGCCGGATCCTGCTCGCCAACGACGAAGCGCGCCGGCTGCTCGACCTGCCCGCGGATGCGGAGGGGCGCGCCGTCGCCGACCTCGGCCTCGACCCCCGTACGACCGAACTGCTGACCTCCGGCCGTGCCGTCACCGACGAGGTGGTCCCCGTCGGCGACCGCCTGCTGGCTGTCAACAACCGCCCCACCGACAGTGGGGGAGGCCCGCCCGGGAGCGTCACCACCCTGCGTGACTCCACCGAGCTGCTCGCCCTCGCGGGGAAGGCCGAGGTCGCCCGAAGCCGGCTCAAGCTCCTGTACGACGCGAGCGTGGCCATCGGAACCACGCTGGACGTCCGGCGCACCGCGGAGGAACTCGCCCAGATGGCCGCCCGGGACTTCTGCGACTACGCCACCGTCGACCTCGCCGAAGAGGTCCTGCGTGGCGAGGAACCGCGGATCCTGACGGACGGGGCCCCGATCGTCCTGCGACGGGTGGCGGTCACGGGCGTCCGGGACGATTCGCCGCTGTACCCCCAGGGGGAGCTGATCACGTGGGCCGGGGGCACCCCGCAGGCGGCGGGCGTGGTCAGCGGGCGGGCCGCGCTGGTCCCCGAGCTGGCGGCCGACGCCGGGTGGCGCAGGCAGGATGCCGAGCGCACGCAGGCGGTGCTGGAGTTCGGCCTGGCGTCGATGATCGCCGTTCCCCTGACGGCGCGGGGTGTGCTGATGGGCGTGGCCTGTTTCTGGCGCAGCCGGGACAGGGGCCCGTTCGAGGAGGAGGACGAGTCCCTGGCCGAGGAGCTGGCCGCCCGAGCCGCCGTGTCCGTCGACAACGCCCGCCGCTTCACGCGCGAGCACGCGATGGCAGTCACCCTGCAGCACAGCCTGTTGCCGCGCGCGTTGCCCGAGCAGAGCGCCCTCGACCTCGACTACCGCTACCTGCCCGCCCAAGCAGGGGTCGGCGGCGACTGGTTCGACGTCATCCCGTTGTCCGGGACCCGGGTCGCGCTCGTCGTCGGCGACGTGGTCGGCCACGGACTGCACGCGGCCGCGACCATGGGCCGCCTGCGCACCGCGGTCCAGAACTTCTCCACCCTGGATCTGCCGCCGGACGAGCTCCTCGGACACCTGGACGAACTGGTCGCCCACATCGACCAGGAGACGGCCGAGGCCGAGGGGCAACTCTCGATCACCGGCGCCACCTGCCTCTACGCCGTCTACGACCCGACCACCGGGGTCTGTGCCCTGGCCCGGGCGGGCCATCCACCGCCCGCCCTCGTCCACCCGGACGGCACCGTGGAGGTCCTCGGTCTCCCCGCCGGCCCGCCGCTCGGCCTGGGCGGGATGCCCTTCGAAGCCACGGAGGTGCGCCTGCCGCCGGGCAGCAGCCTGGTCCTCTTCACCGACGGCCTCATCGAGGACCGCACCCGCGACATCGGCGTCGGTCTGGACGTCCTCAGCACCACCCTGGCCCACCCCGACCGGTCGCCGCAGGAGATCTGCGACGCCGTGCTGTCGGCCCTGCTGCCCGGTCGGCAGGCGGACGACATCGTCCTCCTCGTCGCCCGAACCCGCGTGCTGGAGCCGGATCGGATCGCCGAGTGGGAGGTGAGCCCGACTCCCGCAGCCGTGGCCCGGGCCCGCGCCGACGCCGCCGGACAGCTCGCCGAGTGGGGCCTGGACGAGGCCGGTTTCGTCACCGAACTGGTGCTCAGCGAACTCGTGACCAATGCCATCCGCTACGCGAGCGGACCGATCAGGGTGCGCCTGCTCTACGACCGCACGCTGATCTGCGAGGTCTCCGACTCCGGCAGCACCGCCCCCCACCTGCGCTACGCGGCCGCCGAGGACGAGGGAGGCCGTGGGCTGTTCCTCGTCGCCCAGCTCGCCGAACGCTGGGGTGTCCGCTACACACCCGAGGGCAAGATCATCTGGGCCGAACAGCACCTCTAGCCGAGCGCGCCCGGCTGGTCGGGCCCGAGCAGTCGCGCAGGACTCCACCCTCTTGTCCTGCCCGCGGGGTCAGGTCGTTGCCCGCGTCGCCTGGAAGACGAACTGCCCGCCCGGACCGGTCACCCAGTTGTCGTGCGCGCCAGGCAGCAGGTCCCGCCGTCTCCGATCACGTCAGGGGAGTCATGCCATAGCCGCTCGGCGCACCAATACTGGGTCTTAGGTTTTTCGCATCGGATGTCAGTTCGCCACTGGCCGGCGGCTGGGTCGCGACGGATGTCATGACCGACCGTATGCGGTCATCACCGAGTGCGTTGTCGGCCATCACGTCGGTGCGGCGCTCGCCCGTGAGCGTTGGCCTACGACCACTCCACCACCTCAGGGGACACGACCACGCTGCCGCCGCAGACCGAGGGGGCGCTCTGCAGCCTTGCGATGAGGCGCCAGCACGACGACAGCCTGTTCGGCGGGTCGAGGGCTACCGCCCCGGGTCGGCCTCGTCCTCCTCGACCTCGCTGCCACGCCGTCAGGAGTGATCTCTGGTCCGAGTGCGACTTATCCGACACTGGTCAACAGTCCGCACCTGCAGGAGGCGTCATGAGGCTGGTGCACATGGCGACCACGTGTCGGCTGTGACTTTCGCGCACGGCGCATGTCAGCGGGCTCACGCCCCGCCATCACCACCTGTGAATCGGTTGAGAGTGACGAATTGACCGGTCTGTAGGAGAGGTTCCCGCACAGGGGTGGTGCTCGGAGATCGACGCTGGGAGGATGAGCGCTTCTCGCACGTGTATTGACCAAGGGGACACGCATGGCACCCGTGCAGAGCAATGACCAGCGTCTACTGGACCGCATTCTCGACGATCAGCGTCAGCGACTCGCGCCCCACAAGAGCCGGGAAGACTTCTTCACCTTCTTCACCGCGGACAAGGCGCTGCAAGAGTGGGACCTCGACAACGACGAGATCTCGGACGGAATCGTTGACGGGGCACACGACTGCGGCGTGGACGGCATCTGGTCCTTCGTCGACGGTCGGTACGTGACGGCTGATGCTCATCGCTATTTGACGCCTCGCGCCGGCAAGATCGACCTTGTCATCTTGCAGGCCAAGACGTCCCCCGGATACCAGGAATCGGTGTTCGAGAAGCTCCACTTCCACCTGCCGACGCTGTTGGACATGGGGCGTGAGGAGGAGGAACTGACGGCTCATACCAACGCCAAGCTACTTGACCGGACCCGCCGGTTCCTTCGCGTCTTGGAGGAGTCGGCTTCATCCTTCCCGGAATTGTCGGTGAAGGTGATCTATGCGTGCACGGCCTCGGAAGGCCCCCACCCGAATGTGAAGGCCAAGGGTGACCGGCTGCGGAGCGAGCTGGCGAAGATCACCTCAGGTACGTCAGCGAAGATCGAGTACCTGAACGCCGCTGATCTCCGAGAGCGTACCGCGCGCGGCGCGAACGTGGTGGCCGAACTTGTCTTCTCGGAGGCTCCGATGGGAACTCCGCTGGGCGAGGGCTACGTGTGCCTTGTCCGGCTGGACGAGTACTACCGCTTCATCACGACGAAGAATCAGGCTCTGCGCCTTGAGATGTTCGAGTCCAACGTGCGCGACTACGCGGGCTCCACCGTGGTCAACCAGGCGATCTCTGAAACGCTCAGGTCTGCCACTGGTGAGGACTTCTGGTGGTTCAACAATGGGGTGACCGTCGTCGCGGATGCCGCCCAGATCGTTGGCAAGAAGATCGTCATCAGGGAGCCGCAGATCGTCAACGGTCTGCAGACGAGTCACGAGGTCTACAGCTACGTCGAGTCCGGCGGCCAACACCGCGATCGCTCGCTTCTTGTCAAGATCGTCGTGGCGCCAGGCTCCGGCACCGCGCGCGACCGCATCATCCGGGCCACGAACAGCCAGACCCAGCTTCCGGCTGGTGCACTACGCGCGACCGAGCCGATCCAGAAGGACATTGAGGAGAGCCTCACCCATGACGGCGGCTACTACTACGAGCGGCGCGCAGGCTACTACCGCAACCTCGGCTTTCCGCTCGACCAGGTCGTCAGCATGGCGCGTCTGGCGCGTGAGTTCACGGCATTCGTCCTGCGCGAGCCGCATACGGCTCTCAAGCACTCCGAGTCTCTGCTGCTGGAGGACGCTCACTACAGCAAGATCTTCTCCGCACGCATCGACCTGGACCTTTACCGGCTGAGCCTGGACGTCCACTCCGCCTTGCGTCGCTTCCTCACCGACTACGCGCAAGACAGGCCGCTGCTGGGTGAGACGGTGGAGAACTGGCTTTACCCGATGGCTTCCATGTCTGCCCATACGTTGACCCGCCTGCGCCATCCGACATACAGAGACTTGATCAATGTCGACCTCGCGCACTTGGACAGCGACCTGATGGGGCGCATGGCCAATACCCTCGACAGCACCTTCAAGGCCGCTCTGAGGCAGAACAAAGCCGGAGGCGTCGACCGAATCGCCCGTAGCACCGACTTCACCACCAGACTTCGCCAGGCGGTGATCTCCCAGAGCCGCTATCACATCACCCGCTGACAGTCCGAGAGGCGCTTCAGGCGACCTGACGCCGGCCCCGTCCACATCGACCTCGGTACGCAGAAGTGCACCCCGAGGGCTTCCCGCACCCGGTACCGGAACCTGATCGCCGGCCACCGGAAGCGCTTCGCGCAGTGGCCCGGTCGGGAGTGGGTAGTAGGCGGGTGGGACTAACACCACCCGGGGGAGGTGCGGAGGGGGGGTTGGGGGGGGGGGTGGGCGGGGGGGGGGTGGGGGGGGTGGGTTAGGCGGGCCCGGTTGCGGCCGGA
>NZ_JBHWDU010000106.1:0-24874 GCF_042734825.1 Kitasatospora sp. NPDC059648
GGTTACATTCCGAACCCGGAAGCTAAGCCTCACAGCGCCGATGGTACTGCAGGGGGGACCCTGTGGGAGAGTAGGACGCCGCCGAACAATCATTCCAAAAAGACCCCCTCCCATTCGGGAGGGGGTCTTTTTGCGTTACCCTCTGCCAATGCAGAACCTGACCCTGACCTGGCAGACCGCCGGGGGCGCCGCCGTCGTCCTCTACGGAGGCGCGTACGCGGCGGCGCGGGTCCGGAAGCCTGGGGCGTCGGCGCTGCTGCGGGAGGCCGGCACGCTGCTGGCGCTGTTCGCGCTGTGGCAGTTGGTGGGGCACCTGTCCGTGATGAGCGCCGATCACGCGCTGGACCGGGCGAGCTGGATCCACCGGACGGAGCAGGAGATCGGGCTGCCGGACGAGGCGTCCTGGCAGGCGGCGGTCACGCCGTACCCGGTGCTGGTGCGGCTCGCGAACTACTACTACGCGGTCATGCACTTCGCCGTCATGCTCGGCGTGCTGCTCTGGGTCTTCCTGCGGCACCGGGGGCGGTACGCGTGGGTGCGGAACACGGTAGTGATCACCACCGCGGTGTGTCTGCTGGTGCAGTTCATCCCGGTGGCGCCGCCGCGGATGCTGCCGGGGAGCGGGTTCGTCGACGTGGCCGCGGAGTACGGGCAGTCGGTGTACGGCGGCGCGGTCGGCGGGGTGGTGGTGGCCGACCAGCTGTCGGCGATGCCCTCGGTGCACGTCGCCTGGTGCGTGCTGGCGGCGGTCGCGGTGGTGCGGGTGTCGCGGAGTCCGTTCCGCTGGCTGGTGGCGCTGCACCCGGCGCTGACGGTCGCGGTGGTCGTGGTGACGGCCAACCACTTCTGGGCCGACGGCATCGTCGCGATCGCGATCCTGCTGTGCGCCTACGCCGTCCTGGCGTCGGCGGCACGGTGGCGGGGCCGGACCTCCGTCGAGACGGAGACCCGACCCCGCACCGCTGCCGAGGACCGGCCGAAGGAGGACCGGCGGCCGAAGCAGGTCACTTGACCGGCAGGGAGACCTTCCCCCAGGAGCCGTTGCTCAGCGTGGAGGTGGCCCAGTACCAGGCGACCAGCCCGGCGACGGCCGCGATCCAGCCGGCGGCCTTGCCCAGGCCGCTGTAGCTGCCGAAGACCGCGATGGCGTTCAGCACGAGGGAGAGCGTGAACAGGCCGTAGACGGCGCGGCTGAACAGGCCCGCGCCCCAGCTGGCGGCGGTGAGGCTGAGGGTGAGCAGGGCCCACAGCAGCAGGAACAGGCCGGCGGCGTTCTTGCTCGCGCCGCCCGCCACCGACCAGGTCGCCCAGAAGGCGCCGAGGCTGGTGAAGGCGGTCCCGGTGAAGCCCTCGCCGCGGCGGAGCTGCCAGAGGCCCGCGATGAAGAGGGTGACGCCGCCGAGCAGGTGGGCGAGGTGGGCCGCGTCCCCGACGCCGGTGTGGTGCAGGAACCCGGTGGAGAGCAGACCGTAGGCGAGCAGTGTCAGGCCGAGGGCGAGGTAGCCGAGGTTACCCGCGTCGGCTCCGGTGGAGCGGGCGTTCGTTGCCCCGGTAGCGTCGTTGCTCACCGGAGGCTCCTTTCGCTCTGTGCGCGCGCAGGGCGCAGTGACGCTGTGGTGTGGTGTCGAGGGGTGGATGCGCGCGACCGCGCCGAGGACGCACGGCTGGGAGCGTGCGCGGGCGGCGGTCAGAAGTGAGGGCGGAAGTGGTGGGCCGGCGGAGAGCCGCTGGTCACGTCCCCGCCGGGGAGATTCCCCGGCGAGATCGGTTTACCCGGCCTTGTTCGCTTGTACCCTTGTGAAGATAACAATTTGTGACTGCGTCAGCCGCGGAGCGCTCACGGCTGGCGCTGGTTGGGCACCCGCAGGGTCAGGATCGCCATGTCGTCGGACGGCGGCTCGGGGGCGAAGCGTTCAACGGCGCGCTGCACCCGCATCGCGACCGCGCCGGCGGTCAGGCCGGTGCAGCCGGTGAGCACCTCGGCGAGGCCGTCGTCGCCCAACATCCGTGTGCCCTCGCGGCGTTCGGTCACGCCGTCGGTGACGCAGAGCAGGACCTCGCCGGGGGAGAGCACCAGGTGCTCGGCGGTGAGTTCGAGATCCTCCATGACGCCGAGCAGCGGCTGCGGGGTGGCGGCCCGGTCGACCTGGCCGTCGGTGCGCAGTCTCAGCGGCAGCGGGTGGCCGGCGCAGACCAGGGACAGTTCGGTGCTGCCGTCCGGGCGGGGCGTCAGTTCGCCGTAGAGCAGGGTGAGGAAGCGGCTGCGCGAACCCTCGTCCAGGATGGCCGCGTTGAGCCGACGCAGCACCTGCGGGGCGTCCAGGCCCTCGCGGGCGAGCAGGCGCAGCGAGTGCCGGGCCAGGCCGGTGACGGAGGCGGCCTCGGGGCCGGTCCCGCAGACGTCGCCGATGGCGAAGCCGTAGGTGCCCTCGCGGATGGTGAACAGGTCGTAGAAGTCGCCGCCGACCTCGTTGCCCTCGCCCGCGGCCTGGTAGTAGACGTCCACCTCGACGCCCGGGATCTCCGGCAGGTCCGGCGGCAGCAGGCTGCGCTGCAGGGCCTGACTGGTGGCGGTGCGCTCGGAGTAGAGGCGGGAGTTGTCGAGGGCGAGGGCGGCCCGGCGGGAGAGGTCCTCGGCGAGTTCGAGGACCTCCTGGCGGAACCGGACGCCGGCCGGGACGCCGAGCGCGAGCAGGCCGATGACCCGGTTGCGGGCGGTCAGCGGCAGGACGACGGTCTCGCCGAGCAGGCCGGCGAGTTCGGGGCTGTCGGTGAGGCCGCGGGCGGCTGCGGTCTCGGTGGGTGCGGCCCAGAAGCGGACGCCGTGGGTCGGGCCGGCCTCGGGGGAGGCGGTCTTGTCGAGCAGGTCGCGCAGCGGGTCGATCCGGTCCTCGTCCTCGTGCAGGACGAAGGCGAGGCGGGCCGGGGAGCTGTGGTCGCCGTTGGTGTAGACCGCGCACCAGGAAGCGAGTGTGGGGACGGCCATCTGCGCCATCAGCGCGAGGGTCTGCTCGTGTTCGAGGGTGCCGGCCAGCAGGTCGGAGGCCTCGACGAGGAAGGACAGCGAGCCGCGGCGCAGCCGTTCGAGCTCGGTCAGCCGGGTGCTCTCGACGGCCAGGGCGACCCGGTCGGCGGCGAACTGCAGCCGCAGCGCGTCCTCGTTGTCGTAGCGGCCGGGCGCGGCGGTGGCGATGCCGAGCGAGCCGATGAGGCGGCCCTCGACCTTGAGCGGGACGGTGACCAGGGAGCGCATGCCGCTGCCGGCGAGCAGGGGCAGGCCGGTGGGGCGGGCGGTGAGGTCCTCGTGGACGGAGGGCAGCCGGGCGGAGTCGTAGCGGTTGCCGGTCTCGACCGGGAAGCGGGCGTGCCGACGGTGGCCGGTGGTCAGGCCGGTGGCGGCGCGGACCTCGAACTCGCTCTCGTCGTCGGTGGTGAGCAGCAGGTAGGCGGCGTCGGCGTCGAGCAGGTCGCGGGCGCGTTCGACGGTGCGCTGGAGCAGGGTCTCCAGGTCGACCGTGGCGGCCGGGCCGGCCAGCAGGTCGAGCCGGGGCCCGGCGGCGTCGGCGCGTTCGCCGGGCAGGGCGCGGGCGGGGGAGCGCAGCACGGCGCGGTCGGCTTCGAGGACGAGCAGGCAGAGGGTGGAGGGGACGCCCTCGGTGTCGCGCACGCGCACCTGGACGCCGTACACCTCGACCTCCTCGCCGTCGGGCAGCCGCAGGCCGTAGCCGCCCTCCCAGCGGGCCAGCCGGAGGGTGTCGGTGAGGCCGGGGCCGCGGCCGGGGGTCTGCGGCCAGACCGCGAGGTCGGCCCAGGGGCGGCCGAGGACGGCGGCGGCGGGGTGCTGGAAGAGCGCCTCGGCGTCCGGGTTCCAGGCCAGTACGCGGCCGTCCTCGTCGAGCTGGACGACGGCGACGTGCACCGGGCCGCGGCTGCTGGGCAGGTCGCTGCCGGGGGTGGCGGGAACGGCGTAGCGGGTGCCGACCACGTGTGCGGGCAGGGTGAGCCGGAACCAGACGGTCTTCTGCCCGGCCGCGTACTCGACGCCCCAGCGCTCGGCGAGGGCGGAGCACATCAGCAGGCCGCGGCCGCCCTCGCCGTCGGGGTCGGCGTAGCGGTCGGAGGCGGAGACGGGGCCGTCGCCGAGGGAGGGCAGGCCGCGCTCGGGGTGGTGGTCGGTGACCTCGATCCGGACGGTCTGCTCCTCGCGCAGGCAGCTGACCTCGGCGGCGGTGCCGGCGTGCACGACGGCGTTGGTGACGAGTTCGCTGACCAGGACGACGGCGTCGTCGACGACCTCCGGCAGGCCCCAGCCGAGCAGCGCATCCCGGACGAAGCCCCGGGCGGCGGCTGCGGACCGGCCGTCGGGGTCGAAGGTGGCGGCTGCGCGCGCAGTGACCACGTTGCCACTTCTCCTCTGCTGCTCTGACCCTGTCTGTCCGGGGTACGGCACCGACCTCCCCGTGCGCGCCGTCGCGGTGAGGCGGCGCTGGGTCGGGTCGTGGCCCGGTGCAGCGCTCCACCCTACTTTCCGCTTGGTTCCCCGTGGGGGCGGGGCCGTGAAACAGGCACCGGAGAGTGATTCTGCCCACCTGTTTCGGACGGTGCGGGGACAACCGAGTGCAACCGGCCGTATACCCGACGGCAGTGCTGCCAGACTGGGGGGTCCGCGACGGCCGGTGGGAGCAGTACGGTCGTGTGGGTGCCGGTGGGCCGAGGTCCGGCCGGCACGCAGCCCAGCCGGGCCGGTGCCCGGGTTCGCGCCGTACCGGCGCGGCGGTCACCGGACAGTTCACACGATGTGGGAGGGGCCCCGTTGAGTTCGGCCATCAAGGACGCCACCAAGGACGCTACCGGTACGACGCCGCCCGCACCGCGCGGCGGGCGGTCCGGGACCGCGCCGCGGATCGCGGCCGGCCGGCGATCGGGTCACAACCGCAGCGCGGAGCCCGCCGAGCTGCGCAAGCTGCTGGCCGCGCTGACCGCGATGCGGGACGGCAACTTCCGGCGCCGGCTGACGGTGCCGGGCGACGGGCCGCTGGCGGAGATCGCCGCGGTGTTCAACGAGGTCGCCGAGCGCAACCAGCACCTGACCGGTGAACTGGCGCGGGTGCGGCGGGCGGTCGGCCGCGAGGGCCGGCTGAACGAGCGGCTGGAGACCGGCGCGGGCGAGGGCGCCTGGATGGCGGCCGTCGACAACTGCAACGCGCTGATCGACGACCTGGCCCGTCCGATGGCCGAGGTGGGCCGGGTGCTGACCTCGATCGCCGAGGGCGACCTGGACCAGAAGATGGAGCTGCGCTCGCTGCACAGCAACGGGGTGAGCCACCCGCTGCGCGGCGAGTACCTGAGGATCGGCCGGACGGTCAACGGACTGGTGGACCAGCTCTCGGAGTTCACCGACGAGGTGACCCGGGTGGCCCGCGAGGTGGGCACCGAGGGCAAGCTCGGCGGACAGGCCAAGGTCCGCAGTGTGTCCGGCAGTTGGAAGGACCTGGCGGACTCGGTCAACACCATGGCGGGCCGGCTGACCGCGCAGGTGCGCAACATCGCCCAGGTGACCACGGCGGTGGCCAAGGGCGACCTGTCCCGCAAGGTGACCGTCGACGTGGCCGGCGAGATGCTGGAGCTGAAGAACACCGTCAACACGATGGTGGACCAGCTGAACGGGTTCGCCGCGCAGGTCACCACGGTGGCCAGGGACGTCGGCACGGAGGGCCGGCTCGGCGGTCAGGCCCAGGTGCCGGGCGTGGCCGGGGTCTGGCGCGAGCTGACCGACTCGGTGAACTTCATGGCCGACAACCTGACCGGCCAGGTGCGCAACATCGCCCAGGTGACCACGGCGGTGGCGCGCGGGGACCTCTCGCAGAAGATCGAGGTGGACGCGCGCGGCGAGATGCTGGAGCTGAAGAACACCATCAACACGATGGTCGACCAGCTCTCCGGCTTCGCGGAACAGGTGACCCGGGTGGCCCGTCAGGTGGGCACCGAGGGGCGGCTCGGCGGCCAGGCCCAGGTGCCCTGGGCGGCCGGGGTCTGGCGGGACCTGACCGACAACGTCAACTTCATGGCGAACAACCTCACCGACCAGGTGCGCAACATCGCCCAGGTGACCACCGCGGTCGCCAAGGGCGACCTCTCGCAGAAGATCCAGGTGGACGCGCGCGGGGAGATCCTGGAGCTGAAGAACACCATCAACACGATGGTCGACCAGCTCTCCTCCTTCGCGGACGAGGTGACGAGGGTGGCCCGGGACGTCGGCACCGAGGGCATCCTCGGCGGCCAGGCGAGCGTGCCCGGGGTGTCCGGGACGTGGAAGGACCTGACCAACAGCGTCAACCTGATGGCCAACAACCTGACCAGTCAGGTCCGCAACATCGCCGAGGTGACCACGGCGGTGGCCCGCGGCGACGTGTCGAAGAAGATCACCGTCGACGCCCGGGGCGAGATCCTGGAGCTGGTCACCACCGTGAACACCATGGTCGACCAGCTGTCGGCCTTCGCCGACGAGGTCACCCGGGTCGCCCGCGAGGTGGGCACCGAGGGCATCCTGGGCGGCCAGGCGCGGGTGCGCGGGGTGTCGGGGATCTGGAAGGACCTGACCGACAACGTCAACTTCATGGCCTCGAACCTGACCGGACAGGTGCGCAACATCGCCGAGGTCGCTTCCGCGGTGGCCCGCGGCGACCTCTCCAAGAAGATCACCATCGACGCCCAGGGCGAGATCGCGACGCTCGCCGGGACCCTGAACACCATGGTCGACCAGCTGTCCGCGTTCGCGGTGGAGGTCACCCGGGTCGCCCGGGAGGTCGGCACCGACGGCACCCTGGGCGGTCAGGCGAGCGTGCCGGGCGTGGCCGGCATCTGGAAGGACCTGACCGACAACGTCAACCAGATGGCGAACAACCTCACCGGCCAGGTCCGCAACATCGCGCTGGTGATCACGGCGGTCGCCCGCGGCGACCTCTCGCAGAAGATCGACGTCGACGCGCGCGGCGAGATCCTCCAGCTCAAGACCAACATCAACACCATGGTCGACCAGCTCTCCGCCTTCGCCGACGAGGTGACCCGGGTGGCCCGCGAGGTGGGCACCGACGGGCGGCTCGGCGGCCAGGCCCGGGTGCCCGGCGTGGACGGCACCTGGCAGGACCTCACCGAGTCGGTGAACGAGCTGGCCAACAACCTGACCCGGCAGGTGCGCGCGATCGCCCAGGTCGCCACCGCGGTGACCAGGGGAGACCTGAGCCTGCGGATCGACGTGGACGCCGCGGGGGAGCTCGACGAGCTCAAGGACAACATCAACCAGATGATCGCCAACCTGCGCGAGACCACCCGCACCAACCAGGAGCAGGACTGGCTCAAGACCAACCTGGCCCGGATCTCCGGCCTGCTGCAGGGCCGCCGGGACCTGGAGGCGGTCGCCTCGCTGATCATGACCGAGCTGACCCCGGTGGTCTCCGCCCAGCACGGCGCCTTCTTCCTCGCCCAGCCGGCCGGGCGCACCGCCGAGCTGATCACCGAGGACGACGACGAGAACGACACCGTGCTTCGCCTGATCGGCAGCTACGGCTACCAGCGGCGGGCGATGCCGACCACCTTCCGGCCCGGCGAGTCGCTGATCGGCCAGGCGGCGGTGGAGAAGCGGGCGATCATCGTCAAGGAGGCGCCGCCCGGCTACCTCAAGATCGCCTCCGGACTCGGCGAGGCCTCGCCGACCCACATCGTGGTGCTGCCGGTGCTGTTCGAGGGCCGGTTGCTGGGTGTGATCGAGCTCGCCACCTTCAGCTCCTTCACCACCGTCGCGCTGGACTTCCTCAACCAGATCGCCGACCTGATCGGCGTCACCGTCAACACGATCAGCGTCAACACCAAGACCGAGGGCCTGCTCCTGGAGTCCCAGCGGCTCACCGCCGAACTCTCGATGCGTTCCGCCGAGTTGGAGGCTCGCCAGGAGGAACTGGAGCGCACCAACGAGGAGTTGCAGGAGAAGGCCGAGCAACTCGCCCAGCAGAACCGCGACATCGAGATCAAGAACAGCGAGATCGAGGAGGCCCGGCAGGTGCTGGAGGAGCGCGCCGAGCAGCTCGCCCTGGCCTCCCGGTACAAGAGCGAGTTCCTCGCCAACATGTCGCACGAGCTGCGCACCCCGCTCAACTCGCTGCTGATCCTGGCCAAGCTGCTCTCCGACAACAACGAGGGCAACCTCTCGCCCAAGCAGGTCGAGTTCGCCGACACCATCCACGGCGCCGGCTCCGACCTGCTCCAGCTGATCAACGACATCCTCGACCTGTCCAAGGTCGAGGCCGGCAAGATGGACGTCCGCCCGGCCCGGATCGCGCTGGTCCAGCTGGTGGACTACGTCGAGGCCACGTTCCAGCCGGTCGCCGTCGACAAGAACCTGGACTTCGCGGTCCGGGTCTCGCCCGCCCTGCCGGTCACCCTGCACACCGACGAGCAGCGGCTCCAGCAGGTGCTGCGCAACCTGATCTCCAACGCGGTCAAGTTCACCGACGCCGGCGGCGTCGACTTCTCGATCAGCCCGGCGGGCCGGGACGTCCCCCAGCACGTGCGCGAGCGGCTGCTGGAGTTCGGCTCGATCCAGGGCCCGGACGACGAGCTGATCGCCTTCTCGGTCTCCGACACCGGCATCGGCATCCCCGGGAACAAGTTGCGGGAGATCTTCGAGGCGTTCAAGCAGGCCGACGGCACCACCAGCCGCAAGTACGGCGGCACCGGCCTCGGCCTGTCGATCAGCCGGGAGATCGCCCGGCTGCTCGGCGGCGAGATCCACGCCGAGAGCGAGCTGGGCAAGGGCTCGACCTTCACGCTCTACCTGCCGCTGCGCACCGACGCCCCGGACGCCGCCGCCGAGCGCCAGGGCGCAGCGAACCCGCCGGCGCCGCGCGCCTCGGTCGGGGTGACCCCGGTTGGCCTGCCGGTGCCGGTCGGCGAGAGCCCGGCCGACCACTGGGCCCAGGAGGTCCGGGAGATGGCGGAGGAGCGCCGCCGCGGCGCGATGGAGCGTCGGCGCAGCGCCGCGCTGGAGAGCGCCGCCGCACCCCGGGCCGTGCAGCCCGCGCAGCAGCCCCGGCCGGTCCGCGGCGACACCCGCTTCGACGGCCAGCAGGTGCTGATCGTGGACGACGACGTGCGCAACGTGTTCGCCCTGACCAGCGTGCTGGAGCAGCACGGGCTGACCGTGCTGTACGCCGAGAACGGCCGCGAGGGCATCGAGATGCTGGAGCAGCACGAGAACGTGGCGCTGGTCCTGATGGACATCATGATGCCGGAGATGGACGGTTACGCGACCACCGAGGCGATCCGCCGGATGCCCCAGTTCGCGGGCCTGCCGATCATCGCGCTGACCGCCAAGGCGATGAAGGGCGACCGCGAGAAGTCGCTGGAGGCGGGGGCCACCGACCACATCACCAAGCCGGTGGAGACCGACCACCTGCTGTCGGTGATGTCGGAGTGGCTGAACGGCGACCGCGCGTGAGGGGCCGGCGGGCGTGAACTCCGGGTTCGCGCCCGCCGGTCGGCCGGTTTGCTGGCGGTCGGGCCCGGGAACCCGATAGGGTCACCGAGCGTTGCGAACAGTGACCGGACGGCGACACGCTGCTGAGCGTGCGCCGGAGCACTGGCTGCGCGCCGTTCCGGACCGGGTCACGACGGAGCGATGTGCCGGGCGAGGGGGTGCGGCTAGCATGACCGGGGTAGCGGTGGGCAGTACGCGAGTGCCCACACCGAGCGGCAGGCAGGCGACAGGAGGGCGAGCCCCGATGCAGAAGGCCAAGATCCTCCTGGTCGACGACCGGCCGGAGAACCTCCTGGCGCTGGAGGCGATCCTCTCCGCCCTGGACCAGACGCTGGTGCGCGCCGCCTCCGGCGAGGAGGCGCTCAAGGCGCTGCTGACCGACGACTTCGCGGTGATCCTGCTGGACGTCCAGATGCCCGGGATGGACGGCTTCGAGACCGCCGCCCACATCAAGCGCCGCGAGCGCACCCGGGACATCCCGATCATCTTCCTGACCGCGATCAACCACGGCCCGCACCACACCTTCCGCGGCTACGCGGCCGGCGCGGTGGACTACATCTCCAAGCCCTTCGATCCGTGGGTGCTGCGCGCCAAGGTCTCGGTCTTCGTCGACCTGTACGTCAAGAACTGCCAGCTGAAGGAGCAGGCCGCCCTGCTGCGGCTGGAGCTGGAGGCGGGCAGCGGCGAGCAGTCGGCCCTCGGCGGAGCGCTGCTCGGCGAGCTGTCCGCGCGGCTGGCGGCGGTCGAGGAGCAGGCGGAGGCGCTGGGCAAGCAGTTGGACGGGGCCGAGGACGCCGGGGTGGCCGCCACCGCTGCGCACCTGGAGCGCAAGCTGGCCGGCCTGCGCCGGGCCCTGGACGCGATGCGCCCCGGCAGCGCGTAGACCCGGCCCCCGGGCGTCCACTCGTCCGGGCGGTCCGCTGCTGCGGACGGGTGAAGCGCGGTCAGCGTGACGGTGTGTCTGCGACACGTCCGGGCGCCCCGGCTCGGCCGCATGTGCTCGGGTCGTCCGCCCCGGTAGGCTGCTGACCCATGGCCACTCGTACGCCCGGAAACGCCGCACGCAAACCGAGTCCGGGACCGTCCAAGAAGGCCGCGGCCAAGGCCCCGGGCAAGCCGCCCGCGAAGAAGGCGGCAGCACGCAAGGCCCCCGCGAAGAAGGCGGCCGCCAAGTCGGCCCCGCCGCCCCCGCAGCGCCGGTCGGTGCTGATGAGCGCCCTCAACGCCCTCGCGAGCCCGATCGCCGCGATCTTCCGCGGCTTCGGGGACGGCGCCAAGAACCTCCACCCGGCCCACCGCAAGGACGGGATCGGGCTGCTGCTGTTCGCGCTCGCGCTGGTGGTCGCGGCCGGCACCTGGTTCAGCTCGGAGGGCTGGCTGAACGGGGCGGCCACCGCCGTGGTGTCCGGGCTGTTCGGGCGGCTGGACGTACTGGTGCCGTTCCTGCTGGCCGGGATAGCGATCCGGCTCTGGCGCCACCCGGAACTGCCGGAGGCCAACGGCCGGATCGTGATCGGGCTGAGCACGCTGCTGGTCGGCATCCTCGGCCTGGTCCACATCGGCTGCGGCGCGCCCACCATGGGCAGCGGGGCCTCCCGGATAAGGGGGGCCGGCGGGATCATCGGCTGGGCCGCCTCCACCCCGATGATGGCCGCCGCCGGCGCGGTGCTGGCCGTCCCGCTGCTCCTGCTGCTGGCCTTCTTCGGCCTGCTGGTGGTCACCGCCACCCCGGTCAACCGGATCGGCGAACGGCTGCGCGCGCTGGGGATGAGGCTCGGCGTGGTCGAGCCCGGGCCCGGGGACCCGCACTGGGGGCGTACGCCGGAGCGCGAGCTGTCCACCGACCCGCCGGAGGACGCCGACCCGGAGGCGCTGCCCTTCACCGTGGACACCGACGGTGACGACCCGGTCGACGAGGTCGCCGCCCGCCGTCGCCGCCGCCGGCGCAAGCAGGCCGTCGAGGACGACGAGGAGCAGCCGGAGGCCGTCCGGGTCTCCCTGGACAAGGAACCGCTGGACCCGTACGCGACCCGCGACCTCGCCGCCGGCGCGGCCGCCGACCTGGACGGCGCGCTGGTCTACGGCGTGCCCGCCTCCTCGGCGGTGGCGGACATGATGCACCAGGTCAAGGACCTCACCGCGGCGCCCGAGGAGCCCGCCGTCCCGGCCGCCCGCAACGGCGGCCCGGGCGCGCCCGCGGACCACGGTCCGGCGCCGGTGCGGATGGAGCAGCTGCAGCTCGGCGAGGGCGTCACCTACGCGCTGCCCTCGCTCGACCTGCTGGAGCGCGGCGGCCCGGCCAAGGCCCGCAGCGCCCTCAACGACGAGGTGGTCGCCCAGCTCACCGGCACCTTCGCCGAGTTCAAGGTGGACGCGAAGGTCACCGGCTTCACCCGCGGCCCGACGGTCACCCGTTACGAGGTCGAGCTCGGCCCGGCCGTCAAGGTGGAGCGGATCACCGCCCTCGCCAAGAACATCGCGTACGCGGTGGCCAGCCCGGACGTGCGGATCATCAGCCCGATCCCGGGCAAGTCCGCGGTCGGCATCGAGATCCCCAACCGGGACCGGGAGATGGTCAACCTCGGCGACCTGCTGCGCTCGCGCACGGCCGCCGAGGACACCCACCCGATGGTCGTCGGCATGGGCAAGGACGTCGAGGGCCACACCGTGATGGCCAACCTCGCCAAGATGCCGCACATCCTGGTGGCCGGTGCGACCGGTGCGGGCAAGTCCTCCTGCATCAACTGCCTGATCACCTCGATCCTCGCCCGGGCCACCCCGGACGAGGTGCGGATGGTGCTGGTCGACCCCAAACGGGTCGAGCTGACCGCGTACGAGGGCATCCCGCACCTGATCACGCCGATCATCACCAACCCGAAGAAGGCCGCCGAGGCCCTCCAGTGGGTGGTGCGCGAGATGGACATGCGCTACGACGACCTCGCGGCGTTCGGCTTCCGGCACGTGGACGACTTCAACGCGGCGGTGCGGGCCGGCACGATCACCCCGCCGCTGGGCAGCGAGCGGGAGCTCCGGCCCTACCCGTACCTGCTGGTGATCGTCGACGAGCTGGCCGACCTGATGATGGTCGCCCCGCGCGACGTCGAGGACTCGGTCGTCCGGATCACCCAGCTGGCCCGCGCGGCCGGCATCCACCTGGTGCTCGCCACCCAGCGGCCCTCGGTGGACGTGGTGACCGGTCTGATCAAGGCCAACGTGCCGTCCCGGCTGGCCTTCGCGACCTCCGCGATGGCCGACTCCCGGGTCATCCTGGACCAGCCCGGCGCGGAGAAGCTGATCGGCAAGGGCGACGCGCTGTTCCTGCCGATGGGCGCGAGCAAGCCGATCCGCATGCAGGGCGCGTTCGTCACCGAGGCGGAGATCGCCAAGGTGGTGCAGCACTGCAAGGACCAGCTGAGCGCCGTCTACCGGGACGACGTGATGGCCGGGGCCGGGCCGAAGAAGGAGATCGACGAGGAGATCGGAGACGACCTGGACCTGCTGATCCAGGCGGCCGAGCTGGTGGTCTCGACCCAGTTCGGCTCGACCTCGATGCTCCAGCGCAAGCTCCGGGTCGGCTTCGCCAAGGCGGGCCGGCTGATGGACCTGATGGAGTCGCGCGGGATCGTCGGTCCGAGCGAGGGCTCCAAGGCCCGCGACGTGCTGGTGAAGCCGGACGAGCTGGACGGAGTGCTGGTCACCCTGCGGGGCTGACGGCCCGTGCCCTCCGGGGTGTTCACTCGTTCGGAGGAGGGTAGGCGCCGGAGGGGGAACCGAACGTCCGTACGCGGCGTCACAGGGCGCGAAGCGCACCCCGAGGTCCGTCGTGCGTCCCCGCTGACCACCGGTCAGCGGCGGCCGGAGCCCCGGTCGTAGCGGCGCGCGCATTCGGCCCGCTCCGCTTGAGAAACGATCCGCCCGCGGCCCTAGACTGTTCTCCAGCAGGTGGCCATCCGCTCGAAAGGCGTGCCCCGTGACCATCGGCAAGTCCTCCGACCGCGAGAACACCCCGTCGTCCGTCGAGCCGAGCGACGCCGTGCGGGCGGCCGATGCCCCCAGCATCGGCCGGGTGCTGTCCGCCGCCAGGATCGAGGCGGGACTCACGGTGGACCAGGTGAGTACCGCGACCCGCGTGCGGGTGCCGATCGTCCATGCCATCGAGGAGGACGACTTCGGTCGTTGCGGCGGCGACTTCTACGCCCGCGGGCACATCCGGTCGATCGCCCAGGCGGTCGGTGCGGACGCCGAGGAACTGGTCGCCCGCTTCGACGACGCGCACGGCGGTCCGCCAGCCTCCAAGCGCCCGGCCACCCAGCTGATCGACAGCGGCCCGATCAAGGTGCCCGCCCGCAGCCGGCCGAACTGGGCGGCGGCGATGGTCGCCGCGATCGTCGCGGTGGTCGCACTGATCGGCTTCAACCTGGTGAGCGGCAAGAGCGGCCACACCGGCACCGGCTCCGCCAGCGCACCGCTGCCCAGCGGCTCCGGCACCGGCTCGGTCGCCCCGACCACGCCGGCCGTCCAGCCGCCGGCGCCCGCGCCGAGCGCCGGGGCGATCGCCGCCGTCCCGGCCGACAAGGTCACCGTGAAGCTGGTCGCCCAGGGCACCAGCTGGGTCTCGGCCATGGACAGCAACGGCAAGTCGCTGTTCCAGAACAACATCAGCGACGGCCAGGACCAGACCTTCACCGACCCCAAGCAGATCAAGCTGGTGCTCGGCAACGGCGGGGCCGTGCACGCGTACGTCAACGGCAAGGACCTCGGCGTCCTCGGCAAGGACGGCCAGGTGGTGCACGTCACGTACACCCCCGGAGACCCGCAGGCAGGCTGACCACAGGGCCCGCGGGGGCCGTTGGTGATCAGCTGATCCGTGGCGCGCGGACTCCGGGGCGAACGGCACCGGAGGCCGCGCGTTAATCTTGGCCCTATGCCTGAACGCCGCACTGTCGCCCTTGTCACGCTCGGATGCGCCCGCAACGAGGTGGACTCCGAGGAACTCGCCGGGCGACTGGAAGCCGACGGCTGGTTGCTCGTCGACGACGCCGCCGAGGCCGATGTCGCCGTCGTCAACACCTGCGGCTTCGTCGAAGCCGCCAAGAAGGACTCCGTCGACGCCCTGCTGGAGGCCAACGACCTCAAGGGGCACGGCCGCACCCAGGCCGTCGTCGCGGTCGGCTGCATGGCCGAGCGGTACGGCAAGGAGCTCGCCGACGCGCTGCCCGAGGCCGACGGGGTGCTCGGCTTCGACGACTACGCGGACATCTCCGACCGCCTGCAGACCATCCTCTCCGGCGGCCACCACGCCCCGCACATCCCGCGCGACCGCCGCAAGCTGCTGCCGATCAGCCCGGCCGAGCGGCAGTCCGCCGCCGAGGCCGTCGCACTGCCCGGCCACGGGGCCGAGGCCGCAGCCGAGCCGATCACCGACCTGCCCGAGGGCCTGGCCCCGGCCTCCGGTCCGCGCACCCTGCGCAAGCGGCTGGACGACAGCCCGGTCGCCTCGGTCAAGCTCGCCTCCGGCTGCGACCGGCGCTGTTCCTTCTGCGCCATCCCGGCCTTCCGCGGCTCCTTCATCTCCCGCCGCCCCTCCGACGTGCTGAACGAGGCCCAGTGGCTGGCCGGACAGGGCGTCCGCGAGATCGTCCTGGTCAGTGAGAACAACACCTCGTACGGCAAGGACCTCGGCGACATCCGCCTGCTGGAGACGCTGCTCGGCGAGATCTCCGCGATCGAGGGCGTCGAGCGGGTGCGGGTCTCCTACCTGCAGCCGGCGGAGATGCGCCCCGGGCTGATCGACGCGATGACCGGGACCGCCGACGTGGTGCCCTACTTCGACCTGTCCTTCCAGCACTCGGCGCCCGCCGTGCTGCGCCGGATGCGCCGCTTCGGCTCCACCGACCAGTTCCTGCAGCTGCTGGGGACCATCCGGGACAAGGCCCCGCAGGCCGGCGCCCGGTCCAACTTCATCGTCGGCTTCCCCGGTGAGACCGAGGAGGACTTCGCCGAGCTGGAGCGCTTCGTCACCCACGCCGGACTGGACGCGATCGGCGTCTTCGGCTACTCCGACGAGGACGGCACCGAGGCCGCCACCTACGACGGCAAGCTGCCCGAGGACGTCGTCGCCGACCGGCTGGACCGGCTGAGCCGGCTCGCCGAGGAGATGACCGCCCAGCGGGCCGAGCAGCGGATCGGCACCGAGGTCGAGGTGCTGATCGAGTCGGTCGAGGACGGTGTGGTCGAGGGCCGCTCCGCCCACCAGGCCCCGGAGACCGACGGCCTGACCACCCTGCACGGCGTCGAGGACCCGAAGGTCGGACAGTTCTGGCGGGCCACCGTGGTGGCCAGCGAGGGCGTGGACCTGATCGCCGAGGCGCTGGAGCAGGTGCGAGCGCCCAGGACCGCGGGGGCCGAGGCTCCGGGAGCCGGCGAATGACCAAGGGGCCCGGCGCCCCGGCCGCGGCCCACCCGGGCAGACCGGCGGCCGCCCTGCCGTCGGCGCCGGGTGTCTGGAACATCGCCAACGTGCTCACCATGGTCCGGCTGCTGCTGGTGCCGGTCTTCGTGGCACTGCTGTTCGCCGACGGCGGGCACGACCCCAAGTGGCGCTCGGTCGCCTGGGCCTCCTTCGCCATCGCGATGATCACCGACCTGTTCGACGGCGAGCTCGCCCGCCGCAAGGGCCTGGTCACCGACTTCGGCAAGATCGCCGACCCGATCGCCGACAAGGCGATCATGGGTGCGGCGCTGATCGGCCTCTCGGTGCTCGGCGACCTGCCCTGGTGGGTCACCGTGGTGATCCTGGCCCGTGAGCTCGGCATCACCCTGATGCGCTTCTGGGTGATCCGCTTCGGGGTCATCCCGGCCAGCCGCGGCGGCAAGCTCAAGACGCTGACCCAGGGCATCGCGGTCGGCATGTACGTGCTGGACCTGCACGGGTGGCTGGCCACCGGGCGGGCGGTCCTTATGGGCCTGGCGGTGCTGCTGACCGTCGGCACCGCGCTGGACTACGTCGGGCAGGCGCTGCGACTGCGCCGCGAGGGCATGTCCGCGGTGCACGCGGACCGCTAGGAACGAGGGACCTCCGGTGACGGACCACGAGCTGGCCGAGCGGGTGCACGCCGCGCTGCGGGCCGAGGGCGGCACGCTGGCCGTCGCCGAGTCGCTCACCGGAGGGCTGCTGGCCGCCGCGCTGGTGGACGTCCCCGGGGCCTCCGCGACCTTCCGCGGCTCGGTCACCGCGTACGCGACCGAGCTCAAGGCCTCGGTGCTGGGGGTGGACGAGGGCCTGTTGGACGTGTACGGTCCGGTCCACCCGGTGGTGGCCCGGCAGATGGCCGAGGGCGTGCGCGCCCTGCTGGGGGCCACGTACGGGCTCGCGACGACCGGGGTGGCCGGTCCGGACCCGCAGGACGGGCAGCCGGTGGGCACCGTACACCTGGCGGTCGCCGGCCCGGGGGGAACTCTGGTCAGTTCGCCCGTGCTGTCGGGCGCTCGTGCCACAATCCGTCACGACGCGGTGACCGCCGCACTGGAACTGCTCGCCGGCCGACTCGCTCGATGACGGCCGGCGGACGGATCTCCACCGAACCGAGATCTGTCGAACTGGCGTACGGGTATGGCACAGCTGGAGGATCGTGTTACATCCAACGGCCTGGTTGGGCAGAAACCAGGTGGCGAACGAGTTGCGTGACGGTGGCCGGGTGGGCCAGGTCGGGTACCACGAGGGGCCCGCGAACCCGGGTACGACACCGGAACAAGGAGGGGGACGGCCTTGCAGCCCAGAGTGAACACGACCAGGGTCCCCGCACGCGAAGCGGGCAAGGCGGTACGGTGGGGGCGTGACATCTCGATCCGCAGTCCGAGGAGGGAGGCACCGATGATCCTGCTCCGTCGCCTACTGGGCGATGTACTGCGTCGGCAGCGCCAGCGCCAGGGCCGCACACTCCGCGAGGTGTCGGCGGCCGCCAGGGTTTCGCTCGGGTACCTCTCCGAGGTCGAGCGGGGACAGAAGGAGGCCTCTTCGGAGCTGCTCTCCGCGATCTGCGACGCGCTCGACGTCCGGATGTCCGAGGTCATGCGCGAGGTCAGCGACGAACTGTCGCTCGCCGAACTTGCGGCGATGGCCACCCTCTCCGAAGGTGATCTGCTGAGGCCGGTACTCGAACCGGTTCCGCTGCCCGCCCCCGGCACCGACCGGGCGACCATGTCGCCCAAGGCCGCCGCGATGGACGTGGTCGCTGCCTGATCCGGCCTCGACTCCCGGGTTCCCGATGCCCGGGGCGAGCGGAGGAGGGCGGTCGTGCGGAAGATCGCGACAGTGCGCACGGTGGCCCGAATACGGCTGCGGGTGCGGCGGGCGGTGCCGTGGCCGACCCGGTGGGCCCTGGTCGTCATAGCGGTCGGGCTCGCCTCGTGGCTCGTGGCCGTCCGCGGGCAGCTGGCCGACGGCGCGGTGCTGGGTCTGCTGGCGGCCGGTGGCTGGGGCCTCGGTCTCATCCCGGTCCATGCCGACCGGAACGCGACCGGACCGGTGGGACGCCGGAGCCGGCGCGAGGAGGCCGTGAGCCGGGTGGAGGCACCATCGCCGCCGATCGGGTGAATCGACGTGGCCGGAGGCCGCGGGGTCGTTGACTCCGCGGCCTCCGGGCCTTTCCGCGGCCTCCGGGCCCCGCTACGGCCGCAGCCGCAGCCCGCGGGGCGTGGCGTGGAAGCCGGCCTCCTCCAGGGCGCGGCCGAGGTCGGAGCCGAGAGCGGGTTCGCCGTTGGCCCGTTCGACGGTGACGCTGCCGAGCGCGCCCGCGCGGACCGCTCCGGCGAGCGCCCCGGCGGCGAGCGCGACCGTCGCCCCGTCCTGCGGCCAGGACAGCAGGGACTTGCCGCCCCGCTCCACGTACAGCGCCAGCTCGCCGTCCACCAGCACCACCAGGGCGCCGGCCTTGCGGCCCGGGCGGTGCGCCTTGGCCTCCTTGGCCCCAGGGGCGGCGGGCGGCTCGGGCCAGGGCAGCGCGGCGCCGTAGGCGTTCGCCGGGTCGGCAGCGGCCAGCACCAGCAGCTGCGGCGGCTCGGCGGTCGGCGCGGCCGGCCACTCGGTGGAGCGGGCCCGCTCCAGCCGGCCGTTGACCGAGCGCAGCCGGTCGGCCGCGCCCTCCATGGCGAACTGGGCGCCGCCCAGGCCCTCGACGAAGTAGCCCCGGCGGGCCCGGCCGCGCTCCTCCATCGCGGCGAGCACCCGGTAGACCCCGGCGAAGCCGCCGGGCACCCGTTCGGCCGCCACCGTGCCGCGGGTGAGCAGACCGTGCCGGTCCAGCAGGCTCTGCGCCTGGGCGGTCGCCCGGACCGTCGGGTCGGCGACGGGGGAGGGCAGCAGCGACCAGCGCCCGGCGACCGTCGGCGGGCCGCTGCGCAGCGCTGCGCCGGGCCGGCCGAAGGCGCGGCCCGCGCCGCCGTAACGGCCGCGCGGGGTGGACCGGGGCGCACGGTGGGCGGTGGCGCCGGCCGTGCGGCCGGAGCCGAGCAGGGCGCGCAGCGGGGCCAGGGTGTCGTTGGTGACGTACCCGGCCCAGACCAGGTCCCAGAGGGCCTTGACCACCTCCGGCTCGGCCGTCTCCTCCGGCAGCTGCTGGACGAGCTGGCGGAAGAACAGGCCGTAGCCGCCGGCCAGCGACTGCAGGAGGGCGCTGTGCAGCGGGGTGAGCGCGGGCGGCACCGGCTCCGGGCGCAGCAGGTGGGCGTTCTCGGCCAGGTGCAGGCTGAGCCAGCCGTCCTTGCCGGGCAGGGCGCCAGCGCCGCACCAGCCGATCTCACCGGCCGCCATCAGCTCGTCCAGCAGACCGGGGGAGTAGTCACCGAGCCGGGCCGGGAGGATCAGCTTCTCCAGGGCGGAGGCGGGCAGGGCGGTGCCCTGGAGCTGTTCGACCACCCGGAGCAGTCCGTCCGGGCCGCGCAGCCGGTGCCCGGCCAGGTGCTGCCACTGCGGCAGGAAGGCGGCCAGGGCGCGGGGCGGGACGGGCTCGACCTCCTGGCGCAGGGCGGCCAGCGAACGGCGGCGCAGCCGGCGCAGCACCTCCGCGTCGCACCACTCGGGAGCGGTGTGCCACTCGGGGCCGGCATGGCTCTCGGCCGGCCGGAACTGGCCCTGGACCAGGCGGCCGGACGCGGTGAGGCGCTGCAGGGTGCCGGTGACGACGGCGGTGCCCAGGCCGTAGCGGGCGCCGGCCTCGGCGGCGGTGAACGGGCCGTGGGTGCGGGCGTGCCGGGCCAGCAGGTCGCCCAGCGGGTCCTTGACCGGTTCGGTGAAGGCCTCGGGGACGCCGACCGGCAGCGGGGTGCCGAGCGCGTCGCGCAGCCGTCCGGCGTCCTCGATCGCGGCCCAGCGCTGCTCGCCGGCGATCCGGACCTGGATCACCCGGCGGGCGGCCTCCAGCTCCAGGGCCCACAGCGGCTCGGCGCCGCGGACGGTCAACTCGGCCTCGGTGAGCGGGCCGAGCAGGCGCAGCGCGTCGGCGACGCCCTCGGCGTCCTTGATCCGGCGCTCGGGGGTGAGGCGCTGGAGCTCGGCCTCCAGCTCGGTGAGCACCTGCGGGTCGAGCAGTTCGCTCAGCTCGGCCTGGCCGAGGAGCTCGGACAGCAGCCGGGAGTCGAGGGAGAGGGCGGCGGCCCGGCGTTCGGCGAGCGGGGAGTCGCCCTCGTAGAGGAACTGGGCGACGTAACCGAACAGCAGTGAGCGGGCGAAGGGAGAGGGTTCGGGGGTGGTGACCTCGACCAGGCGGACGGCGCGGGATTCGAGGTCCCCCATCAGCTCGACCAGCCCGGGGACGTCGAAGACGTCCTGGAGGCACTCGCGGACGGCCTCCAGGACGATCGGGAACGAGCCGTACTCGGAGGCGACTTCGAGCAGTTGGGCGGCGCGCTGGCGCTGCTGCCAGAGCGGGGTGCGCCGGCCGGGGTTGCGACGGGGGAGCAGCAGGGCGCGGCCGGCGCACTCGCGGAAGCGGGAGGCGAACAGGGCGGAGCCGCCGACCTGGTCGGTGACCAGCTGCTCGATCTCGGTGGAGTCGAACAGGGCGGCGTCGGCGCCGACCGGGGCCTCGTCCTGGGCCGAACCCGTGGGTTCCGCGGGGCTGCTGAAATCGAAGTCGGGGGAGAGCAGGTCCGCGTCGGGCAGCCGGAGCACGATGCCGTCGTCGGCGTGCATGACCTGCGGGTCCAGGCCGTGCTTCTCGCGCAGCCGGGCGCCGAGGGCGAGCGCCCAGGGGGCGTGCACCTGGGCGCCGAAGGGGGAGTGGATGACGATCCGCCAGTCGCCGAGCTCGTCCCGGAAGCGCTCGACCACGATGGTGCGGTCGTCGGGGAGGTGGCCGCAGGCGGCGCGCTGCTCGGCGAGGTAGTCCAGCAGGTTGGCGGCGGCCCAGTCGTCCAGACCGGCCTGCTTGAGGCGCTCGGTGGCGGCCTCGGGCTGGAGCGTGCCCAGCTCGCGGGTGAACGCGCCGAGGGCGCGGCCGAGTTCGAGTGGGCGGCCGAGGGTGTCGCCCTTCCAGAACGGGAGCCGGCCGGGGATGCCGGGGGCCGGGGTGACCAGCACCTTGTCGTGGGTGATCTCCTCGATCCGCCAGGAGGTGGTGCCGAGGGTGAACACGTCGCCGACGCGGGACTCGTAGACCATCTCCTCGTCGAGTTCGCCGACCCGCCCGCCGCCCTTCTTCGGATCGGCGCCGGCGATGAAGACGCCGAACAGGCCGCGGTCGGGGATGGTGCCGCCGGAGGTGACGGCCAGGCGCTGGGCGCCGGGGCGGCCGGTCACCGTGCCGGCCACGCGGTCCCAGACCACCCGGGGGCGCAACTCGGCGAAGGCGTCCGAGGGGTAGCGGCCGGCCAGCATGTCGAGCACGGCGTCGAAGGCGGACTGCGGGAGGGTGGCGAAGGGCGCGGCGCGGCGGACCACGGTGAGCAGCTCGTCCACCGGCCAGGCGTCCAGGGCCGTCATCGCGACCAGCTGTTGGGCCAGTACGTCCAGCGGGTTGCGCGGGACGCGCAGCGCCTCGATCCGGCCCGCCCGCATCCGCTCGGTGACCACGGCGGACTGCACCAGGTCCCCCCGGTACTTGGGGAAGAACACGCCGGTGGAGACGGCGCCGACCTGGTGGCCGGCCCGCCCGACCCGCTGCAGGCCGGAGGCGACCGAGGGCGGGGACTCGACCTGGACGACGAGTTCGACGGCGCCCATGTCGATGCCCAGTTCCAGGCTGGAGGTGGCGACCACGGCGGGCAGCCGGCCCGCCTTCAACTCCTCCTCGACGAGCGAGCGTTGCTCCTTGGAGACGGAGCCGTGGTGGGCCCGGGCGATCACGGCGGGCACTCCCCTGGCGGCGCCCGAGCCGCCCATCAGCTGCGCCGGGGCGTGCGCCTCGGGTGCGGCGGTGCCGGTGGCGCGCTCGTGGGCGATCTCGTTCAGCCGGTTGCACAGGCGCTCGGCCAGGCGGCGGGAGTTGGCGAAGACGATGGTCGAGCGGTGCGCCTCGACCAGGTCGACGATCCGTTCCTCGACGTGCGGCCAGATCGACGCCTGGCGCTGCGGGTCGGAGCCGGCGGCGCCGCCGGTGGCCGGGGCGGCGGGCAGGTCGTCCAGGTCGGGGACCGGGACGACCACCGAGAGGTCGAACTCCTTGGCGGAGGCAGGCTGGACGACGGCGGCGCCGCGCTGGGGGCTGAGGTAGCGGGCCACCTCCTCGACCGGGCGCACCGTCGCGGACAGGCCGATCCGGCGGGCCGGGCGGTCCAGCAGTTCGTCCAGCCGCTCCAGGCTGAGCGCGAGGTGGGCGCCGCGCTTGGTGCCGGCCACGGCGTGGACCTCGTCCAGGATCACCGTGTCGATGCCGCGCAGCGCCTCCCGGGAGGCGGAGGTGAGCAGCAGGAAGAGCGACTCGGGGGTGGTGATCAGGATGTCCGGCGGGTGGGTCGCGAAGCGGCGGCGGTCGGCGGCCGGGGTGTCCCCCGAGCGGATGGCGACCTGGACCTCGGGCTCGGGAAGGCCGAGTCGGACGGCGGCCTGACGCAGGCCGGTCAGCGGGGCGCGCAGGTTCCGTTCGACGTCGACGGCGAGGGCCTTGAGCGGGGAGACGTAGAGCACTCGGCAGCGGCGCTTGGTCTCGGCCGGGGGCGGGGTGCTGCTGAGCCGGTCGAGGGCGGAGAGGAAGGCGGCGAGGGTCTTGCCGGAGCCGGTGGGGGCGACCACCAGGACGTCGGTCTCCCGCTGGATGGCGCGCCAGGCCTCGGCCTGGGCGGTGGTGGGAGCGGAGAAGGCACCGGTGAACCACGCCCGGGTGGCCGGGGCGAAGCCGGCCAGCGGGTCATCGGGCAGGGCGGCGGCGGGCGGGGTCGGGTGCTGGGGCGCCATGCCCCCATGGTGCCGGGTGGGACTGACAAGCGGGGGTGGGGCGTGAGGGGGGCGGCGTGAGGGGTCGACGTGAGGAGGGTGTAGCTGCGGGGGCGGGAATGATGATCCGCTCATATGGTGAGGAATCGGGCAGGTGATCACTTGGCGCTGCCCGGCTTGGTTGTGACGTCACTGGACCGACGAGCGGAGGCGTGGGATGGCGCAGGCGCACCGGTCCGGCGGTCCCTTCCGTGCGGCCCGCCGCCGCAGGGTGCGCGGGCCCGCCCGGGCGCTGCTCGCGATGCTGGTCACCGCCCTGGTGGCCGGTGGCGCCGTGCCGTACATGTCGGGGCCCGGGCGCGCCTACCTCAGCTACCTGGTGCTGGCCGACCGGGAGGACGCGGAGGGGGCCGCCAGGGCCGGGAAGGAGAGCCGGGCGGCGGGTGGGCAGGTGGTGCAGGAGTACCCGCAGATCGGGGCGGTGCTGGCGTACGCCACCGGCGGCTTCGCGGAGCGGGTGCGGAGCAGGCCGGGGATCGCCGCGGTGGGGGCGACCCGGACGGCGCCGGTGGTGGGGCCGCCGCGGGAGGTGGCCGGGGCCGGGGACTTCGCGGCGGGGATGGAGCGGGGTGGGGACGGGGTGGTCGGGTCGTACGGGAAGGGCGGTGGGGCGGGAAAGGAGGGGAAGGGCGAGGGCGATGGGGCCGCGAAGGACGGGAGGGACGACGGGGCGGGGACGGTGCCTGACCCGGGGGAGGGCGGGGGGTGGAACCTGGCGATGGTGCATGCGGGAGCAGGAGCGGGAGCGGGAGCTGGACCGACGGGGGACGGTGTCGGCGGGGTGCCGGGGCCGGAGGTGATGCGCAAGGTGCTGGTCGCGGTGCTGGACTCGGGAGTGGACGACACCCACCCGGACCTGCGGGCGGCCGTCGACCCGAAGGCCTCGGCCTCCTGCGCCGACGGGCGCCCGGACGCCCGCACCGGCTCCTGGCGGCCCGACTCCGGAGTGGAGGAGAGCGGGCACGGGACCCACGTCGCCGGGATCATCGGCGCCGCCCGGGACGGGCACGGCGTCACCGGGGTCGCGCCCGGGGTGCGGATCGCCGCCGTCCGGCTGCTCGGGCCGCTGGGGCAGTACTACGCGGAGAACATCGTCTGCGGCATGCTCTGGGCGGCCGACCACGGGGCCAAGGCGATCAACGACAGCTACTTCGCCGACCCGTGGAAGTACAACTGCCCCGAGGACGCGGACCAGGCAGCGCTGATCGCGGCGGTCGGCCGGGCCGTAGCGTACGCCCGGCGCAAGGGCGCGGTGGTGGTCGCCTCGGCCGGGAACGACGGGCAGGACCTCGGCGCGGCCCGGACGGACCGGCGCAGCCCCAACGACCGGGTGTCCGGGCCGGCCCTCACCCGCTACCTGGGCGCCGAGTGCATCCGCCTTCCCGGCGAACTGCCCGGGGTGGTCACCGTCACGGCCGTCAACCGGGACGGGCTTCCCTCCTCCTACACCAACTACGGGCGCGGCCGGGTCTCGATGGCGGCGCCGGGTGGGGATCCGGACGGCGGGGCGGAAGGGGCGATCGTTTCGGACTGGCCGGGTGGGCAGTACGCCGCGCTGGCGGGGACGTCGATGTCGACGGCGCACGTGACGGGGGCGGTGGCGGTTGCAGCGGCGTTGCATCCGGGATTGGGGGCGGGGGAGCTGGCGGATCTGTTGGCGGGGGCGGCGGCGGGGGGGTGTCCGGTGCGGGGGTGTGGGGATCGGGGGTATTTCGGGGTTGGGTTGCTGGTGGTGCCCAGGTAGGGGGTTCTGGGGGGCTGGGGGTGGGAGGGTTCTGGGGGGTGTTGTCCGGGGGGTGGGCTCTCGGGAGGGCGGGTGCCGGGGCGGTTCCGGGGGTGGCCGCTCCGGGGGCTGGGTGATTTTCGGACTGCCGACTCTCATCGTGGGGTGCTGGGGGTCGTCGGCCTGTCTC
>NZ_JBHWDU010000107.1:0-23453 GCF_042734825.1 Kitasatospora sp. NPDC059648
GGCGGGAACCGTCGCACGCGCCTCAGCAGCAGTCCTGGACCACCAGCCCGGCGGGCAGCTGCTCCCCGCCGAAGACGGCGACGGTCGCCGGGTCCCCGCCGAGCGCGGCCACCGCGAGCAGCAGCGCCCCGGCCGTCCAGGTGGTGCGCTCCTCGGGCCAGATCGCGTCGTCCTCGAAGACGTACCCGGTCCAGTACGAGCCGTCCTGGTGGCGCAGGTGCCGCTGGATCCAGCGCAGGATGTCCACCGCGCGGTCGGACTGGCCGATCGCCCAGAGCGCGAGGGCCAGTTCGGCGCTCTCGCCGCCGGTCACCCACGGGCGGTCGCTGACGCAGCGCACGCCGAGGCCGGGGACGACGAAGCGCTCCCAGTCCCGCTCGATCCGGGCCAGCGCCGCCTCGCCGCGCAGGCCGGTGCCCAGCACCGGGTAGTACCAGTCCATCGAGTAGCGGCCCTTGTCGAGGAACCGCTCGGGGTGGTGGGCGATGGCGTGCCGCAGCCGGCCGGCCGCGAGCTCCCAGTCGGGCTGGGGCTCCTCCAGGTAGTCGGCGATGGCCAGGCCGCAGCGCAGCGCGTGCAGGATGCTCGACGAGCCGGTGAGCAGCGCCTCCCCGGTGGCGGCGCCGTCCTCGTCGACCCGCCAGGCGATCGGGCCGCCGGGCAGCCTCAGGCGGACGATGAAGTCCAGCGCCCGCCGGACCACCGGCCAGATCCACTCCAGGAAGGCGTCGTCGCCCGCGCTGAGGTGGTGGTGCCAGACGCCGACCGCGATGTACGCGCAGAAGTTGCTCTCCTTGGCCCGGTCGGTGACGACGCCGTCGGTGTACGCGGCGTACCAGGAGCCGTCCGGGTTCTGCTGCGCGGCCAGCCAGCGGTAGGCGGCCTCGGCGGCGGCGTGCTCGCCGGCGGTGTCGAGGGCCATCGCGGCCTCGGTGTGGTCCCACGGGTCGAGGTGGTGGCCGGCGAACCACGGGATGGCGCCGTCGGGGCGCTGCTCGGCCAGGATGCTGCGGACGGTGTCGGCGGCCTGCTCGGCGTCCAGCACCCCGTCGAGCAGCAGCACCTCGGGGACGGCGGCGGTCATGCGCCCGCCCGCCGGGGCTCCGCGCGGTTCGGCTTGGACGCGTAGGCGACGAAGCTCTTGCCGATGACCGGGTTGAGCGCCTTCTCGGCGGCCTTGGTGAGCTTGCTGATCACCGGGGTGCCGACGATGTCCCAGACCAGCAGCTGGTGGTAGGCCTTGACCGGCAGCGCCTTGTCGTTGTCCACACCGACGGCGCACTTGATCCACCAGTACGGCGAGTGCAGCGCGTGCGCGTGGTGGGTGCCGTACGGCTCCAGGCCGGCGTCCTTGAGCTTGCCGAGCAGCTCGTCGCCCCGGTAGATCCGGATGTGGCCGCCCTCGACCTCGTGGTACTCGTCGGACAGCGCCCAGCAGATCTTCTCCGGCAGCCAGCGCGGCACGGTGACGGCGAGCAGACCGCCCGGCTTGAGGACCCGGAACATCTCGTTGAGCACGCCCTTGTCATCGGGTATGTGCTCCATCACCTCGGAGATGATGATCTTGTCGAAGTACTCGTCCTCGAACGGCAGCGCCAGCGCGTTGCCCTCCATCGCGACCGCCGACGCGCCCTCGGGGGCCTCACCGGCCAGCTCCATCGCGGCGAACCACTTCTTGACCTCGGCGATCTCCTCGGCGTTCTGGTCGAGGGCGATCACATTGGCACCGCGGCGGTAGCACTCGAACGCGTGCCGGCCCCCGCCGCAGCCCAGGTCGAGCACCCGGTCGCCGGGGGCGAGCGGGAAGCGCGAGAAATCGACGGTCAGCACTGCAGGGCTCCCATTCCTATTGCAACCAAGCATTCCTGACGTTTCGTCAGAACACTTCGCCGGAAAGCTTCGTCAGGTCACTCGCCGGCTGCCCGGAGCGCGTCGCTCGCGAGCGCGCCGCTCAGGGCACGTACCGCCAGCCCGGCCCGGAGCGGGCCCGGGCGCCGACGCCGGTGGCGATCGCCGCCCGGTACGCGTCCGCCGTCAGCTCGGCGGCCCGCTCCCAGGTGAACCGGGCCAGCACCCGCTCCCGGCCGGCCGCGCCGAGCTCGGCGCGCAGCCGCGGGTCGTCCAGCAGCCGGCCGAGCGCGGCGGCCAGCGCGTCCGCCTCCCCCGGCGGCACGGCCAGGCAGGTCTCGCCGTCCGGTCCGGCCACCTCGGGGATCGCCCCTCCGGTGGTCGCGACCAGCGGGGTGCCGGTGGCCATCGCCTCGGCGGCGGGCAGCGAGAAGCCCTCGTACAGCGACGGCACGCAGGCCACCTCGGCCGAGCGGTACAGGTCGACCAGCTCCTCGTCACTCAGGCCGGTGCGGAACTCGATGTGCTCCGCCAGCCCGAAGCGGCGCACCGCCTCGGCCACCGGCCCGTCGTCCTTCTGCGGCTTGCCGACCACCACCAGGTGCGCGTCGCGCTCGGTGCGGACCTTGGCCAGCGCCTCGACCAGGAAGACCAGGCCCTTGAGCGGCACGTCCGCGCTGGAGGTGGTGACGATCCGGCCGGGGACCCGTTCGACCTCCGCCGAGGGCGACCAGAGCCGGGTGTCGGCACCGATCGGGACCACCGAGATCGAGCCGGGGGCGGCGCCCAGGTGCTCGGCGATCTCGCGCTGCGAGGAGCCGGAGACGGTGATCACGTGGTCCAGCCGGGCGGCGACCCGGCGCTGCATCCGGGTGAAGGCGTACCAGCGGCGCAGCGACAGCCGCTTCAGCCGGGTGGCGGCCGCGTCCAGCTCCAACTTCCGGTCCACGGTGATCGGGTGATGGATCGTGGTGACCAGCGGGAAGCCGTGCCGGGCCAGGCCCAGCAGGCCGTAGCCGAGGGTCTGGTTGTCGTGCACCACGTCGTAGCGGCCCTTGTGCCGGGCCAGGTACTGACGGGCCCGCAGCGAGAAGGTGAGCGGCTCGGGGAAGCCGCCGGTGCGCATGGTGGCGAACTCCAGCACGTCCACCGGCCCGCGGAACTCGCCGCGGGCGGGCGTGCGGAAGGGGTCGTCGGCGCGGTAGAGGTCCAGGCTGGGCAGCTCGACCAGGCGCACCGTTCCGGGGCCCTCGACCTCGTCCAGCACGGGGTAGGGCTGGGCGCCGATCACGTCCACGTGGTGGCCGAGCCCGGCCAGTTCACGGGAGAGGTGCCGTACGTACACGCCCTGACCGCCGCAGAACGGATCCCCGCGGTATGACAGCAGGGCAATCCGCAGCGGCTGCGCGGTCATCCTCGGCCCTCATCTCTGGCTGCTATCGGTGCGAGCGGCCCCGTCGGTGCCGCTGGTCGCTAAAGTAGATCAGGTTTCAGTGGCTGTGGAACTCGTCGTCGACCGTGTGAACAATGAGAGACCTCGAAGATACCGGCCCGTAGCTTTCGCTCAGGAGCCAGGGCTGGTGATTCCCGCCACGCCCGCCCCGACCGACCGCGGGTCGCCTTCGGGTCGACCTTTCTGGAGCACGCCGCCACCCACGCGCCCCCGGGAGCACCCTTGCCGTCGCCGACCACGTCCGTGAGCCCCTCCCCCGCAGGCGCCCCTGCCGCACCCCCGGCCGAGCCGCCGCTGTCCGCGCGCCAGGCCGAGCGGCGCCGCCGGATCCTGCGGGCCGCCACCGCGCTGGCCGCCCGCGGCGGGTACGAGGCGGTGCAGATGCGGGAGGTCGCGGAGAGCGCCCAGGTCGCCCTCGGCACGCTGTACCGGTACTTCCCGTCCAAGGTCCACCTGCTGGTCGCGGTCATGCTGGAGCAGTTGCAGGAGCTCCAGGAGCACATCCGGCGGCACCCGCCGACCGACCGGGAGCCGGCGCCCAGGGTCGCCGACACGCTCACCCGGGCCTTCCACGCGCTCCAGCGCGAACCGCTGCTGGCCGAGGCGATGGTCCGCGCGATGTGCTTCGCGGACCGCTCGGTCGGCGCCGAGGTGGATCTGGTCAGCGCCGCCACCGGACAACTGATCCTGGACGCGATCGGCCAGTCCGGCCCGCCCAGCGACAGCCAGCGCGCGGCCGTCCGGGTGATCGAGCACACCTGGCACTCGGCCCTGGTCGCCTGGCTCTCCGGCCGCGCCTCGATCGCCGAGGTCCGGGCCGACCTGCACACCGCCGCGCGACTGCTGACCCTGCCGTGACGGCCCCCGGTTACTGGAACCTGTTCCTGCCCCGGATGGCCCGCCGGCCACGGCCCGGCGGTTAGAGTCGACGGGCAGCACAACTCCATCCCGCTCCTCCCCCGGGGGAAGCCGGTGCGAATCCGGCGCTGACCCGCAACCGTGAACCCGACCGTGCGCCGGGCGAGCCGGAGCACCCGGGGAGGGACGAGCGGCGAGCCGGACACCCGCGCCCGGCACCCGTCGAGGACTACGGAACGGCCCCGCCAGGGCCCCCACCGCTCACCGAAAGGCACACCCGCACCATGCTGACCGCCGCCCGCCTGGGCGCCGCCGCCCTGTCCGCCGCGCTGCTCGCCGGCGTCGCCGCCGGACCGGCCCTCGCCGACAGCCCGTCGCCCGCCGCCGCCGTCCCGGACGGCCTGTACGGCAAGAGCGACCCGACCTACGACGGCGTCTGGCGGCAGTCCCTCGCGCTCACCGCGCTGACGGCGGCCAAGATCATCCCGGCCGACTCCGCGGTGGACTGGCTCACCGGGCAGCAGTGCGCGGACGGCGGCTGGCCCTCCTACCGGGCCGCCGGGGCGGCCTGCGACGCCAAGACCGAGGACAGCAACGCCACCGCCGTCGCCATCCAGGCCCTGGTCGCCCTCGGCGGGCACCAGCCGGCCGTCGACAAGGGCGTGCAGTGGCTCAAGGCCAACCAGAACGCCGACGGCAGCTGGCCGTACAACCCCGGCAACCCGGGCGACGCCAACTCCACCGGGCTCGCGGTCAACGCGCTGTTCGCCGCCCGCACCGACCCGGCCGGCGTCGCCAAGCCGGGCACCGGCGGCGCGGCGGGCAAGAACGCCTTCGACGGCCTCGCCCGCTTCCAGCTCGGCTGCACCGCCCCCGTCGACCAGCGCGGCGCCTTCGCCTACCAGCCGGACCCGGCCGCCGGCACCCTCGCCCCCAACACCCTGGCCAGCGCCCAGGCCGCCCTCGCCGCCGCCGGCGGGCACCTGCCGGTCGCCACCTCGGTGCACGCCGACGCGACCCCCAAGGCCCTCGCCTGCGCCGACGGCTCCGCGCCCGCCACCATCCCGCACAACGAGTCCGGCGAGGCCGTCAGCGCCTACCTCGGCGCCCAACTCGCGGCCGGCGACGACCACCTCACCCTCACCACCCCGGGCGCCGACCCCAAGCCCGACTACACCGCCACCGCCTGGGCCGCCCTCGCCCTGATCCAGAGCGGCCACCCCGAGCAGGCCACCGACGCCGTGGACTGGCTGGAGGGACAGGGCACCACCTGGACCAGGAACGGCACCGACGCCGCCGCCACCGCCAGCCTCCTGCTGGTCTCCCAGGCCGCCCACCGCTCCACCGCCGACCTCACCGGCCAGCTCACCGCCCTCGGTCCGGCGCCCAAGGGCGGCGCCGCCGCCGCGGAGGCCACCCCGGTGAAGAAGAAGAGCGACGGCATGGGCCAGTTCTGGCTGATCATCGTCGGCCTGCTCATCGGCGTCGGCGGCGGCCTCCTCCTCAGCCTCCAGCGCAAGCGCAACCCGAACCTCTGATGCGTCCCGCCCCTGACGCCCGGACGGGCCCGGCCATCCGCGCCCTGGCCGCACTGCTCCTGCCCCTGCTCGGGGCGCTGGTGCTGCTCGCCTCCGCCGCGCCCGCGCAGGCGGCCGGGTACCGGTACTGGTCGTTCTGGCGCGCGGGCGACGGCGGGGCGTGGGCGTACCAGCTGCAGGGACCGACGGTCGCCGTCCCGCCGGACGGGGCGGTGGACGGGTGGCGGTTCGCCGTCAGCCCGGACGGCGGGCGGGACGCCGCCGAGCCCCGGACGGCCGTCCCGTTCGACGAGGTCTGCGTGGCCACGCCCGCCCAGGACGGCCGCAAGCGGGTCGCCGTGGTCCTGGACTTCGGCACGGCCGAGGACGCCGGGGTGTCCGCCGTACAGCCGCCCGGGCAGCGGACGGCCTGCGCCAGCGTCGCACCGCGGGCCAGCTCGGCCGAGGTGCTGGCCGCCGTCGCCCCGCCGCTGCGCTACGACTCCAACGGCCTGCTGTGCGCCATCGCCGGCTACCCGAAGGCGGGCTGCGGCGACCAGGTGCACGGGGCCGGTGGCACCGGGCCGGCCGAGTCCGCCGCGGACCACGGCAGCGGCCCGGACCTCGGCCTCGTCGCCGGTGGCGCGCTGATCGCCGTCCTCGCCGGCGGCGCCGTCTGGCAGACCCGCCGCCGTCACTCCTAACCCTTCCAGGACAGATCCGTGAGCAGCCCCGTCCGTAGCACCCGACCGCCCACCGGCCCTCGCCAACTGCACCCCGGCGCCTGGTGGTTGTGGGCGCTCGGGCTGGGCGCGGCGGCGACCCGCACCACCGATCCGGTGGTCCTGCTGCTGCTCGCCGCGACCGCCGGCTACGTGGTCGCGGCGCGCCGCGGCGATGCCCCCTGGTCGCGGTCGTACGGCGCGTTCCTTCGGCTCGGGCTGCTGGTGCTCGCCATCCGGCTGGTCTTCGCGGTGCTGCTCGGCTCGCCGGTCCCCGGCACCCACGTGCTGTTCACCCTTCCCGAACTCCCGCTCCCCGCCTGGGCGCAGGGAGTGCGGGCCGGCGGTCGGGTCACCCTCGAAGGCCTGCTGTCGGCGCTGTACGACGGGCTGCGCCTGGCCACCCTGCTGGTCTGCGTCGGCGCCGCCAACTCGCTGGCCAGCCCGGCCCGGCTGCTGCGCGCCCTGCCCGGTGCGCTCTACGAGGCGGGCGTGGCCGTGGTGGTGGCGATGACCTTCGCGCCGAACCTGGTCGCCGACGTCCGCCGGCTGCGCGCCGCCCGCCGTCTGCGGGGCCGCGACGACCGGGGCGTCGCGGCCGTACTGAGCGTCGGACTGCCCGTGCTGGAGGGCGCGTTGGAGCGCTCGATCGCCCTGGCTGCGGCGATGGACACCCGCGGCTTCGGCCGGACCGCCGACGTCCCGCGCCGGCTGGCCCGGGTGACCGCCGCACTGACCCTGGCCGGGCTGCTCGGGGTCTGCCTGGCCGCGTACGGGCTGCTGACCGCGGACGGCGCCGGCTGGGCACTGCCGGCGCTGCTGCTCGGACTGGCCGCCGCCTTCGCCGGGCTCCTGCTCGGAAGCCGACGCTCCGCCAGAACCCGTTACCGGCCCGACCCCTGGGCGATCCCCGAGTGGCTGACCGCGGGTTCCGGCGCAGCCGTGGCCGCCCTGGTCACCTGGCTCGCGTCCCGGGATCCGGCCGCCTTCGCCCCCACCGTCGTCCCGCCGACCGTCCCCGCGCTGCCGCTGGCCGCCGTGCCGGCCGTACTCCTCGGCCTGGTACCGGCGTTCGCCGCCCCGATCCCGCCCCGGAGGGCTTCGTGATCACCTTCGAGCAGGTCTCCGTCCGGTACGCGGACTCGGCCGAACCGGTGCTGAACGGCGTCGACCTGACCGTCCCCGAGGGCGAACTCTGCCTGCTGGTGGGCCCTTCCGGCTCCGGCAAGTCCACCCTGCTCGGCACGGTCAGCGGGCTGGTGCCGCACTTCACCGGCGGGGTGCTGCACGGCCGGGTCACCGTCGGCGGCCGGGACACCCGCGAGCACCGGCCGCGCGAACTCGCCGACCTGGTCGGCACGGTGGGCCAGGACCCGTCGGCGCAGTTCGTCACCGACACCGTCGAGGACGAACTCGCCTACGGCATGGAGTCCCTGGGCCTGCCGGGCGACGTCATGCGGCGCCGGGTCGAGGAGACCCTCGACCTGCTCGGCCTCGCCGACCTGCGCGACCGCGCCCTGGGCTCCCTCTCCGGCGGCCAGCAGCAGCGCGTCGCGATCGGCTCGGTGCTCACCGTGCACCCGCGCGTACTGGTCCTGGACGAGCCCACCTCCGCGCTCGACCCGGGCGCCGCCGAGGAGGTGCTGGCCGTCCTGCAGCGGCTGGTGCACGACCTCGGCACCACCGTGCTGATGGCCGAGCACCGACTGGAGCGGGTCGTCCAGTACGCCGACCGGGTGCTGCTGCTGACCCCGGGCGCGGAACCGGTGCTGGGCGAACCCGCCGAGGTGATGGCGCACTCCCCCGTGCACCCGCCGGTGGTCGGCCTCGGCCGGCTCGCGGGCTGGCGGCCGCTGCCGCTGTCCGTCCGCGACGCCCGCCGCAAGGCCGCTCCGCTGCGGGCCGAACTGGACGGCCGCGCACCCGCCTCCGCCGACACCCCGGACACCGCGCCGATCGCCGCCACCGACCGCCTGGCCGTCCGACGCGGCCCGGTCCAGGCCCTGCGCGGAGTCGACCTCGCGCTGCGCCCCGGCGAGATCGCCGCCCTGATGGGCCGCAACGGCGCGGGCAAGTCCACCCTGCTCGGCGGCCTGGTCGGCCTGCACGCCCCCGCCTCCGGCAGCGTCACCGTCGGCGGCCGCACCCCGCACCGCACCCGCCCCGCCGAACTGATCCGGCACGTCGGCCTCGTCCCCCAGGACCCTCGCGACCTGCTGTACGGCGAGACCGTCACCGCCGAGTGCGCGGCCGCGGACACCGACGCGGGCGCCGCCCCCGGCACCTGCCGCGCCCTGGTCGAGCGCCTGCTGCCCGGCATCGCCGACGCCACCCACCCCCGCGACCTCTCCGAGGGCCAGCGGCTCACCCTCGCCCTCGCCGTGGTCCTCACCGCCCGGCCCCCGCTGCTGCTCCTGGACGAGCCGACCCGCGGCCTGGACTACGCCGCCAAGGCCCGGCTGGTGGAGATCCTGCGCTCGCTGGCCGCCGAGGGGCACGCGGTGCTGCTGGCGACCCACGACGTCGAGCTGGCCGCCGAGCTGGCGCACCGGACGCTCATCCTGGCCGAGGGCGAGATCGTCGCGGACGGGCCGACGGCGGAGGTGGTGGTCTCCTCCCCGGCCTTCGCGCCGCAGGTCGCCAAGGTGCTGGCGCCGGGGCCGTGGCTCACCGTCCAGCAGGTCGCGAAGGCGCTGAGCGCGTGAGCGGCCACCCCGTCCCGCTCGGCCGCCGGTCCGTCGCGGCGCTGTCGCTGGTCTCCCTGGTGGGCGTGGCGGCCTTCGGCTGGCCGCTGCTCGCCTCCACCCGGTCCGCCCTGGTCGGCCACTCCGCCGACGCCCCCTGGCTGTTCGCCCTGCTGCTCCCGCTGCTCCTCGCGGTCGTCGTCGCACAGATCTCCGAGGGCCGTTCGTCGGGCGGCGGCGCGCCGGGACTGGACGCCAAGTCCGTCGCCCTGCTGGGCGTGCTGGCGGCGGCCGGCGCGGCGCTGCGGCCGCTCGGGGCGGGGACGGCGGGCCTGGAGCCGATGTTCTTCCTGATGGTGCTCTCGGGGCGGGTGCTCGGCCCGGGCTTCGGGTTCGTCCTCGGCTCGCTGTCGATGTTCGCCTCCGCGCTGCTCACCGGCGGGGTCGGGCCCTGGCTGCCGTTCCAGATGCTCGCCATGGGCTGGGTCTGTCTCGGCGCGGGCCTGCTGCCGGGCGCCGCCACGCTGCGCGGCCGCCGCGAACTGCTGCTGCTGGCCGGGTACGGGGCGGTGTCCGCCGTCCTCTACGGCACGGTCATGAACCTCCAGGGCTGGCCGTACATCGGCGGGATGGCCGGCTCCGTCTCCTTCGTCCCGGGCGACCCGCTGCCCGCCAACCTGGTCCGCTTCGCCGCCTACTGCCTCACCACGTCCCTGGGCTGGGACCTGCCGCGCGCGGCGCTGACCGTCGTGCTGTGCCTCACCCTCGGCACGCCCGTGCTGCGCGCCCTGCGCCGCACCACCCGCCGGGCCGCCTTCGACGCGCCGGTCGACTTCCGGCCCCCGCCGACCGGCTGAGCTCCTCGCGTCTTCGTGATCGGGAACCTCCCCGCACCCCGACGACACGCCGGGCCTCGCACGTGAAGAATCCGTTCGGCGGCCAGGGCCTGTCGCCGTACCGGCCCCGGGCGTGACCCGAACGCGCCCGACACGCGCCGGTACACCACCTGCCATCCCGGGTACACCGTAGCTTTGACGGACCGTCATTTTCTCAGGCCGCCCGGCCAGGTACGACTCCGTCGATCGGTGGTGGTTGCCATGCGACGTCCCCCCCTGCGAATGCGGATCCTCCGGCTCGGGCTCGGCGGCTGCCTGCTGGCCGCGGCCACGACCGGCAACGCCGCGGCCGCCCCGACGGCGCCGGCCGAGTCGGCCGCGGCGAGGAGCGGTCCGGGCTCATCGGACCAGCGCGTCGAGAGCCTGCTGGCGCAGCTGACCACCGCCGAGAAGGTCACCCTGCTGCGCGGCATGGACGCCCCGGCCGGCGTGAGCTCCGTCGGCTACGTCGACGGGGTGCCCCGCCTCGGCATTCCGCCGCTGCTGCTGTCCGACGGCCCGGCCGGGGTGCGGGACGGCCGACCCGCGACCGCCCTGCCCGCACCCGTCTCGCTGGCCGCCGCCTTCGACCCGGCACTGGCCACCGCCTACGGCGACGTGCTGGGCCGCGAGGCACGGGCGCGCGGCTACCAGGTGCTGTACGCGCCGATGGTGAACATCGTCCGGATCCCGCAGGGCGGACGGGACTTCGAGACGCTGGGCGAGGACCCGTACCTCGCCGGGCGGCTCGCCGCCGCCGAGGTCCGCGGCATCCAGGCCCAGCGCGTCGCCGCGCAGGTCAAGCACTACGCCGCCAACAACCAGGAGGACTACCGCGAGTCGTACAGCTCGGAGGTGGACGAGCGCACCCTCGCCGAGATCGAGCTGCCCGCCTTCCGGACGGCCGTCCGGGACGGCCGGGCCTGGTCGGCGATGTGCGGCTACAACCCGGTCAACGGCATCTGGGCGTGCGAGAACTTCCCGCTGCTGCGGGACGTGCTGAAGGGCCGCTGGGGCTTCGACGGGGTGGTCGGCTCCGACTACCCGGCCACCCACTCCTCGGTCAACGCCGCGGCGGCGGGCCTGGACCAGGAGTTCGGCGGTTCGACGTACTTCGCCGATCTTCCCGCCGCAGTGGCCGACGGACGGCTCGCCCCGGCCGCGCTGGACGACCAGGTCCGGCGGGTGCTGCGGCTGATGGAGCGGACGGGGGCTCTCGACGGGGGCCAGCCGCCCGCCTCCGACCCGGCCGCCGGCGCGCGCGACGCCCGGAGGGCCGCCGTTGCCGGAACGGTTCTGCTGCGCAACGAGAACTCCGCCCTGCCGCTCGACGCCACCCGGCTGAAGTCCGTCGCGGTGATCGGCCCGTGGGCGGACCGCGCCTACACCGGCGGGGGCGGCTCCTCGCACGTCACCGCCTACCCGGAGCAGACGGTGACGCCCCGCCAGGGCATCGCGGCCCGGGCCGGTTCGGCCACCGAGGTGCGCTACCACCCGGGCGACGACCCGAACGCGGCGGCCTCGGTGGCCACCGGGGCGGACGCCGCCGTGGTGGTGGTCGGCGACCAGGAGACCGAGGGGGCGGACCGCGGCTCGCTGGACCTCGCCCCGGCGGACGACGCCCTGATCCGGGCCGTCGCCAAGGCCAACCCGCACACCGTCGTGGTGCTGAACACCGGCGGGCCGGTCACCATGCCGTGGCTGGACTCGGTGCCCGCGGTCGTCGAGGCCTGGTACCCCGGCGAACAGAGCGGCGCCGCACTCGCCGACGTGCTGTTCGGCGACGCCGACCCGGGCGGGCGGCTGCCCGTCACCTTCCCGACCTCGGCGAGCGCGACCCCGATCCAGGACCGCGCCCAATACCCCGGCGCGGACGGCACCTACCACTACACCGAGCGGCTCGGCACCGGCTACCGCTGGTACGACGCCAGCGGCACCGCCCCGCTGTTCCCCTTCGGCCACGGCCTGTCCTACACCGCCTTCGACTACGCCGGCCTCACCGTGACCGGGCCGGACCCGGCCGGCCGGGTGCGGGTCGGCTTCGACCTCACCAACCGCGGCGCCCGCACCGGCACCGAGGTGCCCCAGCTGTACCTGACCTTCCCGTCGACGGCCGGCGAGCCGCCGCAGCAGCTCAAGGCCTTCGACAAGGTCACACTGGCGCCCGGCGGTACGGCCCACGTGGAACTGCCGCTGGACCGCTCCGCCTTCGCCCTCTGGGACCAGGGCGTCCACGGCTGGGGCGTCCCCGGAGGCCGCTACGGCCTCACCGTCGGCTCCTCCTCCCGCACGCCCCGGCTGCGCGGCACGGTGGACGCGCCGGCCTCCCCCGCCGTCTCCACCTGGTCCGGACGGATCACCGGCTCCGACGGATCCTGCCTGGACGCCGAGGCCGCCGCAGCCGACTCCAACCGGCCCCTGCAGACGGCGAGTTGCTCGGGAACGGCGGCCCAGGACGCCACGGTCGGCTCGGACGGCGGCATCGGCGTCCTCGGCGGCTGCCTCACCCCGGCCGGGTCCGCCGACGGCGCCGCCGTCCTGCTGCGGGACTGCCGTCCGGACCTCCGCGGCACCGAGCAGGTCTGGCGGCCGGGCCCGGACGCCTCGCTCCTGAACCCGGCCTCCAACCGCTGCCTCACCGCCGCCGACGGCCGCCTGGTGCTGCGCGACTGCTCGGGAGCCGCCGAGCAGCACTGGGCCACCCCCCGTCCGAGCGGCCCGCTGACCGGCGTCGCCGGACAGTGCGTGGACGTCGCCCGGGCCGCGACGGTCAACGGCACCGCCGTCCAGCTCTACCACTGCAACTCCACCGGCGCCCAGGACTGGTCCGTCCGGCAGGACGGCTCACTGCGGGCCTTCGGCAAGTGCCTGGACGTCACCAACGGCTGGACCGCCGCCGGCACACCCGCCCAGCTCTACGACTGCAACGGCACCGGCGCCCAGAAGTGGCTTCCCCGCCCCGACGGCACCCTCTTCAACCCCGTCTCCAACCGCTGCCTCGACGCCCGGGACGGCAGCAGCGCCGACTGGACCAGGCTCCAGATCTGGGACTGTCAGGCCAGTCCCAACCAGCTCTGGAAACTGCCCAGTTGAGGCACCCGTCCGGTCAGCCGACGGGCCGGCTCCGCCGCACCAGCACGGCCGACAGGGCGCACACCGCCGCCGGGAGCAGCAACGCCACCGCCGGCCCGCCGGCGCTCCCGCCGACGAACGCGCCCGTCGCCGCCACGTCCACCGTCTCCCCGACCTGCCGGACGGCACTGAGCAGCCCGGCGTGCGCCCGGGTGTTGTCGCCCACCGCGATCAGCGCGTCCGTGAACACCGCGAGGCTCGCGCAGGCGGCCGGCTGACCCCACCGGTCGATGCGGCGCTCGCCCGCGCGGGCACCCTGCACCCCCGCCGTTCGGCCAGCCACTCTGCTCCGCGGCCCCGCCCCGCGGCTCGCCCTGGTCGCCGCCTCGGCCCATCCGCTGAGCGGCGCCGCCGCCCTCACCCGTGCGGACCTGCACGGCCAGCGCCTCCTGGTGAACGCCCCCGCCTGCTCATTCCGGCTCGCCGGCGAACGCCTGCTCGGCAACGCCGTCGAACGCGTCCGCACCGGCGGGGTCGCCGTCACCCGCGCCTGCGCCGAACAGGGGCTCGGCATCGCCCACCTCCCCGAGTTCGCCGTCCAGGACCCGCTGGCCTCCGGTGCCCTCGTCCGCCTCCCGCCCGTCCCCCCGCCGCTCCACCTCCGCCTGGTCTGGCGCGCCGACCGCGAGACCGTGCCCGGGCTGCGCCAGGTCCTCCACGCCGCCGCGGCTTGAAACGCCGCGCGCCCCGGGCTCGCGGAGCCCGGGGCGCGCCGTTCGACGTACGGGCCGTCAGGCCTTCGGGCCCGCCGACTGGACGACGTCGAAGGACCAGAGGGTGGAGCCGGAGGCCGCGGGACGCTTGGGAGCCTCGCCCTCACCGCCGTGCTGGTGAGCCGCCTTCATGGGGCCCTCCATCCAGGCCTGGAAGGACTCCTCGTCACGCCACCGGGTGTAGACGAGGTACTGGTCGGTCCCCTCGACCGGGCGCAGCAGCTCGAACCACTCGAAGCCGTCGGAGTTCTCCACCGCGCCGGCCCGCGAGGCGAAGCGCTGCTCCAGCACCTCGCGCTGCTCGGCGGGCACCGTCAGTACGTTGATCTTGACGACGGACATGCCGCTCCTCACTGATCCGCCGGGGCCCGTACGGCCGTCGGCTCGGTTGCTCACGAGCAGTCTGCTACACCTCACGCACCGGGGTTCAGGCGATCCACGCCGGGAGGAGGCGTTCGGCGTCGCGCGGGGCGAGGGCGCAGGCGCCGTCGGGGGTGCGGGCGTCGGGGTTGTAGGCGTGGGACGGGGACGGGGAGGCGACGACGGCGGTGAAGCCTTCGGCGGTGGCGATCCGGCGCGGGGTGTCGGCGGGGAGGACGAGGGTGTCGCCGGCGGCGATCGTGATGGTCTCCCCGGCCAGGTCCACCTCCGCCGAGCCGGTCAGGAAGGTCCAGATCTGTTCGGTGTCCATCGCGTGCAGCGGGCCCTGCCGGTCGGCGGGCATCTCGACGCGCCACAGGGCGAGGGAGGCCGAGCCCTGGGTGGGCGAGGCGTGGGTGGTCATCACGGCGTTCGGGGTCTCGGTGCGGCGCGCGTCGGCGGAACGGATCACGGGCATGGCGGAGGGACCCCCTAAGATGGACAATGAAGTTGTCCATATGGTCAATGAGGTTGTCTATCGTGGCAAGCGAACCCGCCCCGCCCGGCTTCGAGCTGCCACTGCGCCTGCTGCTCGCCTTCCGGACGATCATCGACGAGCTGCACGAGCGCATCGCGCGCGAAGGGCATCCGGACCTGCGGCCGATGCACGGCTTCGTCTTCCAGGCGATCGGCCCGCAGGGCACCACCGCCGTCGAGCTCGGCCGTCGGCTCGGCGTCTCCAAGCAGGCCGCGGGCAAGACCGTCGAGAACCTGGAACAGCTCGGCTACGTCGAGCGCGGCAGCGACCCGGCCGACGCCCGTCGCAAGGTGGTCCGGCTCACCGACCGGGGCGCGGACTGCCTGGTGCGCTCGGCGCGGATCTTCGGCGAGCTGCGCGCGGAGTGGTCGGAGACCCTCGGCGAGGAGCAGCTCCGCCGGATCGAGGACGGCCTGCGGCAGCTCGCCCCCGGGAACCCGTTCCGGCTCGACACCCCGCGCTGGTTCGGCGCTCCGTGACCCGGGAGGCGCCAAGGCCCTAGAACGACCGGCCCTCGCCCTGGTAGGGCGGCTGGGGGCCGACGGGCGGGTCCGGGCGGTCGCGGCGGTCTGCGCAGAGGGCGGTGCTGAGCCGGGTGAGGAGTTCGGCGAGGTCGTCGTACTGCTGCGGGTCCCAGTCGCCGAGCAGTTCCGCCAGCTGGGTGCGCCGGGCGTCGACCAGGCGCAGCGCGGCCTCCTGGCCCGGCTCGGTGAGGCGCAGTGGCAGGCCGCCGGTGCGGGCGGCGAGGCCCCGGCCCTCCAGCTCGCGGACGGCCTCCTCGACGACCGCGATCGGGACGATCCGCCGCTCGGCGAGTTCGGCGGGCTCCACCGAGCCGTGGTGGTGCATCTGGAGGAGCAGCCAGCTGGAGGCCGGCAGCAGGTCGAGCCCCGCGGTGGCGGTGATCCGCCGGAACAGGTCGTGGCGGGCCTCGCGGGTGCTCAGCACGGACAGCGCGCGGGCGATCTCGTCCAGTGAGGACCGCTCGACCGGGTTGATCCCGATGGACTCGCTCAGGTCGGGCGCGGTCACCGTGGAGCGCAGCTTCTGCTCCGGAAGGAACAGCGACAGCACGAAGGCGACCAGTGCGACGGGCACCGCGTACAGGAAGACGCGGGTGATCGACTCGGCGTAGGCGTGGTGGACCCCGGCCTGGGCGGCGGCGGGCAGCTGGGAGATCAGCCGGGGGTCGGCGCCGATCCGGTCGGCCCGGAAACCGGGCGGCAGCGGCTGCCCGGCCAGGGCGTCGGCGAGCCGGGAGCGCAGGCCACTGGCGAAGATCGTCCCGAAGATGGAGACGCCGAAGGAGGCGCCGATGGAGCGGAAGAAGGTGACGCCGGCGGTGGCCACGCCGAGGTCCTGGTAGCCGACCGAGTTCTGCACGATCAGCACCAGCACCTGCATCACCAGGCCCAGCCCGAGGCCGAAGACCAGGAAGTACAGGCTCATCTCCACGGTGCCGCTGTGCTCGTCCAGCAGGGAGAGCAGCACCAGTCCGATCGTGGTGACGGCCGTCCCGGCGATCGGGAAGACCCGGTAGCGGCCGGTGCGGGCGACGATCTGGCCGGAGCCGATCGAGGTGAGCAGCATCCCGAGCACCATCGGCAGCATGTGGATGCCGGACATGGTGGGCGAGACCTGCTGGACGACCTGGAGGAAGGTCGGCAGGTAGGTGAGCGCGCCGAACATCGCGAAGCCGACCACGAAGGAGATCACCGCGACCAGGCTGAAGGTCTGCGAGCGGAACAGCCGCAGCGGCAGGACCGGTTCGACGGCCGTCCGTTCCACCTGGACGAAGGCGAGCAGCAGCGCCACCCCGAGCACTCCCAGGCCTGCGACCTGCCAGGAGTCCCAGGCCCAGGTGGTGCCGCCGAGCGATGTCATCAGCACCAGGCAGGTGGCGACGGCGGCGATCAGCGCGGTGCCGAGGTAGTCGATCCGGTGCTCGCGCCGGACCTCCGCTCCGTGCAGCACCGCGGCGATCACCACCAGGGCGACCACGCCGACCGGCAGGTTGACGTAGAAGACCCAGCGCCAGCTCAGGTGGTCGACGAACAGGCCGCCGACCAGCGGTCCGAGCACGCTGGTCACACCGAAGACGGCGCCGAAGACGCCCTGGTACTTGCCGCGGTCCCGGGGTGCGACGAGGTCGCCGACGATCGCCTGGGAGAGCACCATCAGGCCGCCGCCGCCCAGGCCCTGGAGGGCCCGGAAGGCGATCAGCTCGCCCATGTTCTGGGCGAGTCCGCAGAGCGCCGAGCCGATCAGGAAGATCACGATGGAGGCCTGGAAGAACCGCTTCCGGCCGTACATGTCGCCGAGCTTGCCCCAGAGCGGGGTGGCGGCTGTGGAGGCCAGCAGGTAGGCGGTGACCACCCAGGACAGGTGGTCCAGGCCGCCGAGGTCGCTGACGATGGTGGGCAGCGCGGTGGAGACGATGGTCTGGTCGAGGGCGGCGAGCAGCATCGCCACCAGCAGGGCGCCGATCGGCACCCAGAGGTTGGGGACGGTGACCTCCGGCGGGCCGGGCTCGGGCGCCGGGGTCCGGTCGGAGGCGGGGAGCGGGTCCGTCATGGGGTCTCCGTGGGGTCGCGGGGCTGCGGGGCCGGACTGCCGGACGCCCGGTGGATGATCACTCCCAGTTCCCCATGCTGGCAGAGATGTCCCGGTTTGCGCCGCCCGGTTGAGCCGAACGTAAGCACCGGGCCGGCCTCGGGCGTTCCGGCGGTTTCCCCGGGGCCCAACCACCACCAACCGGCACAACACCCCCGCCGGGCACCGGACGCCCCTGTCCACCCTCCGGGACGTCCTGCATAATCAGGCCCGATCGCGAGACCCGAGAACCGAGGAGGACCGGCCGATGCCGGACCAGCACTGCCCGACGTGCGGCACCGCCCGCTCCACCGGGTGCGGCTGCCTCCCCGACCGGAGCCTCGACGAGACCGCCGTCCTCCCGCACCTGGAGGGCCCGCCGCTGGTCCGCCCCTACGTGCCGCAGGCGCCCGACCAGGTCGCGGAGGAGCCGCCGCCGACCGCCGACCCGTTCGCGACCACGATCCTGCCGCCGGTCCCGCCGGGACAGCCCGAGCAGCCGGGGCAGCCGGGCCCCCAGGGCGGGCCGGGCACGCCCCCGCTGGGGCCGGACGCGGACGCCTACGCGACGACCGTGCTGCCGCCCGTCCCCGGCCCCGCGCCGGACGCGTACGCCACCACCGTCCTGCCGCCCGTCCCGCCGGTGCACTCGGGTCGGCCGCAGCCGGCCGTCCGGCCCGGCGGCGAGGAGGACCTCGGCTACTTCCCGTTCGGCGACGGAGCCCCCGAGCCCGGTTCCGCCGACGGCGGCGGACGGACCGCGCGACGGGCCGCCGAGCGGGCGGAGCGGAGCCCGTTCGCCGGGCGCAAGGGGTTGATCGCGGGCATCGGCGCCGGTCTGCTGGCGCTGACCGTTGGCCTCGCGTACGCCGTGACGCCCTCCTCCGGGCCGGCCCGCCAGGCGGAGCCGGTGCCCGTCACCACGCTCGCGCCCGCCCCGGTGAACCCGCCGAACCCGGCCTCCCCGACGGCCGGCGCCCCGGCGCCGACCACCGAGGCGCCGAGCCCCACCCCGACCCGGACGGCGAGGCCCGGCCCGACCAGGACGCCCACCCCCACGCCGACCCACTCGACGGCGCCGACCCCCACCCCGACGCCCACCCCCACACCGACCCCGACGCCCACCCCCACACCGACGCCCACCCCGACCGCGCGGCTGCTCCGGATCGGGATGAGCGGGCCGGACGTGCGGGCGATGCAGCAGCAGCTGGTCAACGCCGAATGCGGATTCGTCGACAAGTCGATCATCAGCGGCACCTTCGACGACTGGACCCAGTCGGCGCTGCAGCAGTACCAGCGCGAGAACCGCATCAAGGGCGAGAACGGCGTCTACGGGCCCAAGACCCAGGCCGTGCTCAGCGCCGACCCGGGCTGCTGAGCGCCGAGCCGCGAGCCGGGGCGGCCGCCGTCAGCCGGTGATCGCCCCGAAGATGCTGACCCCGGCCAGCACCACCATGATCGTCGCCGCCACCCGGATGATCAGCTTCATCGGCACGTACTTGAGCAGCTTCTGCCCGCCCACGATGGCGATCCCGCCGACCGCGCAGAGCGCCAGCCAGGAGCCGAGGCCGACGGCCAGGGGATCGGCGTACTTGGCGGCCAGGTTGGCGGTCATGATCTGGGTCAGGTCACCGAACTCGGCTACCGCGACGACCGCGAAGCTGGTCCCGGCCACCTTCCAGAAGCGGTTCGAGGACGGCTCCTTGGCCGCGTGCTCCTCCTCGTCCTCGCCGCCGTGGAACAGCAGCATCGCGGCGCCGACGAGGAACAGCGTGCCGGTGATGCCCTCCACCCAGCGGTGCGGCAGCAGCGAGAGCAGGTGTCCGGCGACCAGCGCCAGCACCACCTGGACCAGCATGGCGGCGGCCACGCCCGCGAAGACGTAGCTCGCCCGGTACTTGGTGCCGAGCACCAGGCTGGCCAGCGCGGTCTTGTCCGGCAGCTCCGCCAGGAAGATGATGCCGAACGTCAACGCGGCAATGGTCAGACTCATCGGAGGAATCCCTCGGTCGGGCTGCCGGCCTCCGCAGCTCCGCCAGGGGACGCTTCGGCCCGACAGCACTGGAAACGGTCACAGCACTGCGGCCGAAGGTCTCGCCGGCAACCGCCAACCGAGCGGTGCCCCGGGCGCCGGGCCCGTGGGGCCAGTATGTCGACGGTCCGGTGGAGGGCTACTCCCCTTCAACGCGCTCCAGGGTACCCGACCCCGCCGGCCACCCCGGCCGTCACAGCCTCTCGGCCCCCGGGGCACCGGCCTCAGATCCAGCTGGTGAACCACATCCGGTCCTGCCAGGACGACATCGGGATGACCTCCGCCGTGTACAGCGGGTAGAAGAAGGCGAAGCAGCCGACGATCGCCAGCACGATCAGCCCGGCCCCGATCGCCCCGTACCGGCGGCGCTCCGGGCTGCAGCCCGCCGGGCCGAGGATCGCGCCGAGCATCTGGGCGACGGCCAGGCACAGGAACGGCACCAGCACGACCATGTAGAAGGAGAAGATCGTCCGCTCCTGGTACTGGAACCAGGGCAGGTAGATCCCGGCCACCGCGCACAGCACGGCGCCCGAGCGCCAGTCCCGGCGGAAGAACCAGCGCCACAGCAGGTAGACCAGCGCGAAGCAGGCCGCCCACCACAGGAACGGGGTGCCCAGGCCGAGGATCTGCGCCGCGCAGCCGCCGGAGGAGGTGCAGCCGCGCGTCCCGGCCGGGATCTGCTCCCAGTACATCGAGACCGGGCGACCGTCGACCAGCCAGGCGAAGGGGTTGGACTGGTAGGTGTGCGGGGTGCTCAGGCCGGTGTTGAAGTCGTACATCTGCGAGTGGTAGTGCCACAGGCTGCGCAGCGCGGCCGGCACCCAGCTCATCGGGACCTGCGGCAGCGGGATGCCGAGGACGTGGTCCGGGGAGAGCCCCGCGCGGCCGTCCGCCCAGTGCCGGTCATAGCCGCCCTCGCCGTTCGTGCCGCTGGCCAGCCAGCCGCTCCAGGCGCCGACGTACACCACCAGGGCGGAGCCGACCATGGCGAGGAAGGCGGGTACGGCGTCCCGGCGCAGCATCGACCGCCAGGGGTGGCGGGCGCCGGCGCCGCGGCGGCCGGACTGGTCCCACAGCACGGTCAGGACGCCGAAGGCGGCGAGGATCGGGGCTCCGTTCCACTTGACCGCACAGGCGGCGCCGATGAGCACCCCGGCGGCGATCCGCCAGGGGCGCAGTCCGAGCCGCACGGTGTCGCCGCCCTCGCCGCCGTCGACCGCGCGGGCCAGCCGGGCGCGGACGTGGTCGCGGTCGGTCAGCAGGGCTCCGAAGGAGGCGAGCACGAAGAACATCTGGATGCCGTCGAGCAGGCCGACCCGGCTCATCACCAGCTGGAGGCCGTCGACGGACATCAGCAGGGCGGCGGTGCAGCCCACCAGGGTGGAGCCGAAGAGCCGACGGCCGATCCGGGCCAGCATCAGCACGGTGACGGTGCCGAGCAGGGCGGTCATGAACCGCCAGCCGAAGGGGTGCAGCCCGAACAGTTGCTCGCCGATCGTCATCACCCATTTGCCGAGCGGCGGGTGGGCGATGAACTCGGGCGCGGAGCCGAGCGGGACGGACTGCGGGACGGCCAGGATGTCGGTGTTGGCGTGGTCCGGCCACGTGCCCTCGTAGCCCTGCTGGAGCAGGGACCAGGCGTCCTTGGGGTAGTACGTCTCGTCGAAGACGAAGGCGTTGGGGTAGCCGAGGTTCCAGAACCGCAGCAGGCCGGCGAAGACCGCGATACCGATCGGACCGAGCCAGTCGGAGTGGTCGGCGGCCCAGCGCAGCAGCCCGCGCGGGGCCGGGTCCTGGTCCGGTTCGGCGGTGGCCTGGGCCGCCGGGGGGTGCGTGAGCGCCGCTTGCGTCATAGCCTCGCCGATTCGCCTGTCTGCGGGGCCCGCGGATGGGGACCGGGCCCGGGTCTGCTTGCCCGGGCCGGGGCCGGGCGGTCAACAGCCACTGACACTATGTGGCGGTGCCCGGGAAGCCAAGCGCGACGGGCGCCGACCAGGTGACCTGGCCGACGCCCGTCGCGAACACCCTTGCGAGCGCCGTCACGCGGCGGTCTGCAGCTCCCGGACCGGGGCCGGGGTGCGGACCACGGCCGGGGCCGCGTTGTCCTGCGCCGCCGTGAGGTACGGGCGCAGCCGCAGCGCCAGCAGGACGATCAGCAGGGTCGAGCCCGCCATGGCCGCGAGGTAGAGCGGCCAGGTGCCGGAGCCGACCAGCAGCACGCCGACCGCCGGGCCGACCGCGATCGCGATCTGCTTCACCAGGGCGTACCCGGCGTTGTAGGTGCCGAGCAGCCGGGCCGGGGCGAGGTCCGCGACGATCGGGCCCATGGTGGGCGCCAGCAGCGACTCGCCGACGCCGAACAGGGCGTAGATCGAGACGATCGCGACCGTGGCGGCCATGGTCTCGGTCCGGATCAGGCCGGCCACCAGGGCCATCGCCCAGGCGCCGAGCCAGACCACGCCGGCCGCGGCCATCGCGGTGGTGCGGCGGCGGCGCGCGGTGACCCGCACCATGAACATCTGCAGCACCACGATGGTCACCGCGTTGGCACCGATCGCGAAGCCCAGGGTGGACGGCGCGGTGCCGACGGTGTCGGTGGCGAAGGCCGCGACGCCGGACTCGAACTGGCCGTAGCACGTGAAGAAGATCAGCCCGGCGAGGATGCCGAGCCGCACCATCGCCTTGTCGGCGAACAGGGCGCGCAGGCCGGTCGGGCCGTCGTTCTTCTCCTGGACGACGCTCAGCTGGGCCTTCGGCATGCGGGCGGTGCCGGTGACCAGGGCCAGGCCGAGCAAGGTGACCGCCTCGATGGTGAACAGCCGGGTGAGGCTGGCCGGGTCGGCGACGTCCACGATCTGCCCGCCGACCAGCGCCCCGATCCCCATGCCCAGGTTGACCAGGGTGAACTGCAGCGCGAAGGCGTGCGAGCGGGTCGCCGCCGTCGAGCAGCGGACGATCATCGTGGCGAGCGCCGGCTGGCAGGTGGTGACACCCGCGCCGAACAGGAACGAGGAGACCAGCAGGGCCGGTGTACCGGTGGCGTGGCCGAAGGCGAACGCGCCGGTGGCGGCGAGGCCCGCGCCCGCCAGCAGCACCGGACGGGGACCGTACCGGTCGATGCCGCGCCCGGTGAACGGGAGCACGGCGAGCGCCGCCAGGGCGAAGACGGTGAACACCATCCCGGCCGCCAGCGAGCCCAGCCCGCGCACCTGGTCCACGTACACGAACATGTACGGCATCGTGAACCCGCTGCCGAACGCACTGAGCGCGTTGCCGATCTGGACGCGGCGCAGCGGGCCGCCCGCTCCACGCCGCTGCTGCCTCTGCTGCTTCACCGTGCCGGTCACCGTGCACATCCCTTCCTGGTTTCGACTGGAACTCTTAAGCCCAGAAGACTTCAGACCTAAACTGTGACGAGATAAAGTCTTAGCACCGGAAGACTGCGGAGTCAAAGGCTTAAGGAGTGCACGCCCGTGCGACACTGGTCCGCATGACTACGGACAAGCCGTCGCCGGCTGCCGACCAGCCCCCGCGGGCCACCCCGCTGGAGTTCGGCATCGCCGAGCAAGTGGCCCTGTACCAGCGGGAGTTCCCCACCGTCGACCCGCAGGTCGAGACGATCGTGCAGACCCTCAACCGGGTCTCCCGGCGGATGGGCGTGGCGTACGACCGGCAGCTGACCGTGCTCGGAATCACCTCCGCCGAGTGGGAGGTGCTCAAGGCGCTGGTGGTGAGCGGCAGCCCGTACCGGCTGGGGCCGGGCGAGCTGGCCAAGCGACTGGGGCTCACCCCCGCCGCGATGACCCACCGGATCGACCGGATGCTGGCCGACGGCCTGGTGACCCGGGAACGGGACGAGTCCAACCGGGTGCGGGTGATCATCGAGCTGACCGAGAGCGGCCGCGACAAGTGGCTGGAGTCGATGCGGATGGCGGCGGTGTTCGAGGAGGAACTGCTGCAGGACATCACGGGCGAGGAGCGCGCCGCGCTGGCCGGCCTGCTGGCCCGGATGCTGCGGCGGATCGAGGAGAGCCAGCCGGACGCGCTCGGGCGCACGGCCGACCTGGCGCCGTAGGGGGTGTCCGACACGCCGTAGCGGCGGGAGACGGCACGAGGCACGGGTCCGGCC
>NZ_JBHWDU010000108.1:0-22239 GCF_042734825.1 Kitasatospora sp. NPDC059648
GACCGGTCCGGCGGCGGGCACCCGGGCGGGGCGCCGCGCGCCGGACCGCGGACCTGTCGCTCACGTCGACGCGGGTGCCGCTGTGCGCGAATGCCGTGGGCGGAGGAGCGACGACCCTGGCCGGCCCCACGGTCGGACGCGGAGCAAGCCTGCGGGCGTTCGGTCGTTCCTCCCCGGACCGGTCCGTCGGACGTTCATCCTCACCCCGTCACCGCCGCGCTGGCCACGACGTTGACCTGACGTTGACCTGACACTTGGGCGCCGTGGGGCTACGCTCGTTCGCGATCCGGGTCGGACGGGCGGGGCGTCGCCGCGGATCACAGGGACCCGGGGGGATCTGTGGGAGCTGCGATTTTTGCCGCGCTGTTGCGGGAACGACGCCTTTCGGCGGGATGGAGCCAGGACGAGCTCGCCGAGCGGTCCGGGGTGTCGGCCCGGTCGATCAGCGCCCTGGAGGCGGGCGGGCGGCGCCCGCGGATGTCCTCGGTGGTCCGGCTCGCCGATGCCCTCGGACTCGACCCGGAGACCCGTGCCCAGTGGCTCACGGCCGCGCGGGCCCCGGACGCCGGGCGGTCCGGGGAGCCGGACCGGGCGGACGGGGCCTCCGGGGCGGCCCGAACGAACGCACCGGTCGCGGTGCCCGGGGGCGGCCCCGCCGCCTCCCCCGTCGCTCCGACGGGCCCTACCGGCCCTCAGCAGCTTCCGATGGCGATCCGCCACTTCACCGGCCGGGCCAGGGAGCTCCAGCTGCTCGACGAGCTGCTCGTCGACGTGGCCCCCGGCTGCGGCGCGGTCGTGATCTCGGCGATCGCCGGTACCGCGGGCGTCGGCAAGACCACCCTGGCCGTGCACTTCGCCCACCGGGTGGCCGACCGCTTCCCCGACGGTCAGCTCTTCGCCAACCTGCGCGGCTTCGACCCGGCCCGGGCCCCGGTCGACCCCGCCGACGTGGCGCGCGGCTTCCTGGACGCGCTGGGCGTCCCGGCCCTGCGCATCCCCGCCGACCCGGACGGGCGGCTCGCGCTGCTGCGCAGCCGGCTGGCGGGCACCCGCACGCTGATCGTCCTCGACAACGTCCGTGAGGCGGAGCAGGTCCGCCCGCTGCTCCCCGGTTCCAACACCTGCCTGGTCGTGGTCACCAGCCGGAACCGGCTGCCCGGGCTGGTCGCCCTGGACGGCGCCGTACCGCTGGCCCTGGACGTGCTCTCCCGCGCGGAGGCGCGCGAACTGCTCGCCCGCCGCCTGGGCGCGGCGACGGTCGCGGAGCAGCAGGAGGCGGCCGACGAACTGATCGAGCTGTGCGCCCGGCTGCCGCTCGCACTGAACATCGCCGCCGCCCGGGCGGCCGAGCACCCCGGCACTCCGCTGGAGGTGTTGGCGCGCGAGCTGCGCGACTCCCGGGCGCGACTGGACCTGCTGTCGGCCGGTGACAGCCACGCCGACGTCCGGGTGGTGCTCTCCTGGTCGTACCGCGCGCTGAGTCCGCGGGCCGCCCGGCTGTTCCGGCTGCTCGGCCTGCACCCCGGCCCGACCATCGGCACGGCGGCGGCCGCGAGCCTCGCTGGCCGGCCGCCGTCCGAGATCCGCGCCCTGCTGGAGGAGCTGCACCGGGCCCATCTGATCACGGCGCCGGAGCGCGACCGGTACACCTTCCACGACCTGCTGCGCGCCTACGCCGCCGAGCAGGCGGCGGCTCTCGAACCGCCGGAGGGGCAGGCCGCGGGGACCCTGCGGATGCTCGACCACTACCTCCACACCGCCCACCGCGCCGCCGTCCTCGCGTACGCCGACGACGTCTCCTGGCAGACGCTGGACCTCGCGGAGCCCGCCACCGGGGTCAGCCCCGAGGAGCTCACCGACCGGCGGGAGGCGCTCGACTGGTACCGGGGGGAACAGCCGGTCCTGGAGCGGATCGTCGACTCGGCGCACCGGACGGGGGCCGACGTCCACGCCTGGCAGCTGGTCGGCGTCCAGGTGCCCTACCTGCTCAAGTCGGGGCTGTGGCAGCAGTGGCAGCGGGCGGGCGAGACCGCGCTGGCCTCCGCCGAGCGCACCGGCGACCTCGGCCACCAGGCCCACGCGCACCGCTGGCTCGGCCAGGTGCACCGCTCCCAGGGCCGCCAGCCCGAGGCCCAGCGCGAACTGCGCCTGGCCCTCGGCCTGTTCGAGGCGCTCGACGACCGGCCCCGGGAGGGCCGCACCCGGCTCGACCTCGCGATCGCCCACGGCGAGGAGCAGTGCGACGCCGAGGCCGTGGCCGAGTCACGCCGGGCCCTGGAATTGTTCGAGGCCATCGGCGACCGGTCCGGGCAGGCCCTCGCACTCAACAGCATCGGCTGGTACCTGGCCCAGCAGGGCGAGCTGCGGGAGGCGCTCCCGCACTGTCGGCGCGCCCTGGAGCTGGCCCGCGACGCGGGCAACCTGCCCGGCCAGTCGTCCATCTGGGACAGCATCGGGTTCATCCACCACCGCCTCGGCGAGTACCGGGAGGCGCTGCCCGCCTACCACGAGTCCCTGCGGCTGCGGGTGGCCGTCGGCGACTACTTCCTCCAGGCCGACATCCACACCCACCTCGGGGACACCCACCTGGCGCTCGGCGACGTCGAGTCCGCCCGGGCGGCCTGGGTCCGCAGCCTCGCCATCCTGGAGGACCTCCAGCACCGGGACGCCGACGCCGTCCGGGCCCGGCTGGACAGCTGCCCTCCCGCGCCGCGGCCGCCCCGCTCGGCGTAGGCGGTGCCCCCGGCGGCCCCGGGCCGGGACTCTCGACCGTGGCCGCCGGGCGGAGGGCCGGTGGTGCTCCGGTCGTCCGCGGAGGTGACGCGGGCCCCTCCGGGTGCGCGGTCCGGAGGGGCCCGGGAAGACTACGCGGTGCGGGCGCGCCAGGCGGCCGCGACGGCGAGGGCGGCGTCGTTGGCGACGGGTTCGCCGATGCTGAGCCGGACGCCTTCGCCCGGGAAGACCTTGGCGGTGATCCCGGCGTCGGTGCAGGCGGCGGCGAAGGCCGGGGTGTGCTCCCCCAGCCGGAGCCAGACGAAGTTGGCGTGGGACTCCACCAGCGGCCAGCCCTGGGCCCGCAGCAGGGCCTGGACGCGGGTGCGTTCGGCGACCAGGCCGCGGACCCGCTCGTGGAGTTCGGGGCCGGCCGCGAGGGACTCCACGGCGGCGTCCTGGGCGATCCGGCTGACGCCGAACGGCAGCGCAACGGCGCGGGCCGCCGCGGCGACGGTGTCGTGGGCCACGGCGTAGCCGACCCGGAGCCCGGCCAGCCCGTAGGCCTTGGAGAAGGTGCGCAGGACGACCAGGTTGGGGCGGGTGCGGTAGAGGTCGATGCCGTCCGGGGTGTCCTCGGGGGCGAACTCACGGTAGGCCTCGTCCAGGACGACCAGGGTGGAGGCGGGTATCGCGTCCAGGAACTTCACCAGTTCGGCGGGTGGGACGGCGGTGCCGGTCGGGTTGTTGGGGTTGCAGACCAGGACGACCTTGGTGCGCGGGGTGAGGGCGGCGGCCATCGCGCTGAGGTCGTGGACCTCGCCGTCCGCCAGTGGCACGGCGACCGCGGTCGCCCCGGCGAGGTCGGCCGCCTCCGGGTAGGCCTCGAACGAGCGCCAGGCGAAGAGGACCTCGTCGCCGGGGCCGGCCGCCGCGCGGACCAGCTGGAACAGTACGCCGACCGAGCCGGGGCCGACCACCACGTGGGCCGGCGGCACGTTCAGGTGGTCGGCGAGGGCGGTCACCAGTCGGGTGGCGGCCGGGTCCGGGTAGCGGTTGAGGGTGTGCAGGGCGGCGGTGGCCCGTTCCAGCACGCCGGGCAGCGGCGGGTAGGGGTTCTCGTTGCCCGCGAGCAGGTGGCGGGCGGGCGCCGGCGGGGTGCCGGTGGGTGTGCCGGTGGGTGTGTCAGTCATGTCGGTGGGCTCCCGTGGGCGGCTCAGCCGCTGGTCAGGCCGGTCGCCAGGGTGGCGGCGGCGAGGACGAAAAAGACTCCGGCCACGACGTACCGCTCGGCGCGGAGGAAGCGGCGGCTCTTCCGGGCGCGCTGGCGCATGAGCGAACTCAGCAGCGCCCACCCTGCGTTGGTGGCCATGCCGACCACCACGAAGACCAGTCCGAAGACCAGGGTCTGGGACCAGACCGCTCCCCTGCCGCTGTGGATGAAGGAGGGCAGGAAGGCGAGGAAGAACAGGGTGCTCTTCGGGTTCAGGGCGTTGACGACGAGGCCGTCGGTGAAGATCCGGGGCGAGCGGGCGGGCGCCTCGTCGGCCTGTTCGGCGGACGGGTCGGGGTCCGGCGTGCGCAGCCGTTTGACGCCGAGCCAGACCAGGTAGGCGGCGCCCGCGTACTTGACCACGTTGAAGGCGGTCTCGGAGGAGGCGACCAGGGCGGACAGTCCGACCACGGCCGCGAGCACCTGGACGAGGTCGCCGCAGGCCAGGCCGAGGGTGGACAGCAGTCCGGCGCGGCGCCCCTGGTCGAGGGTCCGGCCGGTCACGTAGAGCACGGACGGGCCGGGGATGAGCAGCAGCACCAGTGAGGCCGTGAAGAACCACCACAGGCTGGACAGTTCGGGCATGCGATCCGGCTCCTTTCGTCCGCAGTCCTCGTCAGGCGGATCAGCGGGTGGGCGACGTCCTGCGGGCCCGGTCCTGCGTCAGGTCAGCGTCCAGCGGAGCGGCGGCGCGCAGGACTCGGGGGCCGCGACGGTCGCACAATATCCTTTGTCCAGCGGGAGGTTGCTCAGTTTCCACAGATCCACGGTGATCGGCAGCGGGCCCGGCGCGCCGGGGCCGAGCCGGCGCGGGACGGGCAGGTCGGCGGCCTTGGCGTACGCCTCCCGCCAGGTCCACCGGTCGTAGAAGGCGTGCCGCCCGGCGGCCGGGGGCAGTCCGGCGATCAGCCGGGCCTCGGCGGGGCCGAGGAAGCGGGCGGCCATCGCACGGTGGTCGAGGTCCGCGCGGACCTCCTCCAGGTCGACGCCGACGGTGCCGGTTCGGGTGACGGCGATCAGGGCCAGGTCGCCCGAGTGGCTGAGGTTGAAGTCGAGCGCCGTGGGATGCGGTGCCGGTGCCAGACGGGGGCGCCCGCGGGCGGTGCGGTGCAGGCGCAGGTCGGCGGGGGCCCGGCCGGTGTAACGGGCCAGGACGGTGCGCAGCGCGCCGTGGGCCGCGACGAAGCGGGCGCGTTCGACCGGCAGCCGGCAGCGGTCGGCCCGCGCCCGCTCCTCGGGTCCGAGGAGCTCGGCGTACCGGCGCGCGGCCCGCTCGGGCGGGTCGAGGCGGGCTCGCCAGACGTGCACCTCGCCCTGGGCGAGGCTCGGCGCGGCGGGGCCCTCCGGCCACCGGTCGGGTGGGTTCACGTCGGGTGGGTTCACGTCGGCCGGGTTCAAAGGGCGACGGCTCCGGCGATCCGGCCGGTCGGCCGGCGCAGCAGCCGGGACAGTTCGTGCAGGACCTCCCGTTGGGCGGAGTGCAGGAAGAAGTGGCCGCCGTCGAACATCCGCATCGTGAAGGCGCCGGTGCTCTGCCGGGCCCAGGCGGCCAGGCCCTCGGGGTCGACGTGCGGGTCGGCGCGGCCGCCGAAGGCGGTGATCGGGACGGCCAGGGGCTCCTGCGGGCGGTGGGTGTAGCAGTCGTTGAGCTGGAAGTCGGCCCGCAGGCCGGGCAGGACCAGCCGCATCACCCGGGCGTCCGCCAGCAGGCTCTCCGGGGTGCCGCCCAGCTCCCGGAGCCGCTCCAGGAACTGGTCCTGCGGCAGGTGGTGGATCAGCGGCCGGTTGTGGGTGAGCTGCGGGGCCCGGCGTCCGGAGACCACTAGGTGGTCGGGGGCGGGTGCACCGAGTTCGCGGAGCCGGAGGGCGAAGGAGAACGCGATCAGCGCGCCCATGCTGTGGCCGAACAGGGCGTAGGGAGGCCGGCAGTGGTCGGCCAGGGCCTCGCCGAGGTCGGGCAGCAGGTCCGCGACGTCGGTGTAGGCGGGCTGGAAGATCCGCGACTCGCGGCCGGGCAGCCGTACCGCGCACACCTCGACGTCGTCGGGCAGGGCGCGCGGCCAGTCGGCGAAGGCCGAGCTGCCGCCGCCGGCGTAGGCGAAGCAGATCAGCCGGAGCCGGGCGCCGGGATTGGGCTCGGTCCTGACCACCCAGGAGCTGCCGGCCGCCGTCACCGTTCCCCGTCCTCTCCGGTGGGGGTGCGGACGGCCGCTTCCGCACCCGTCGGGGCGTGGACGGTCAGGTACTGCGGGTCGCCGGGGACGTCGGTGAGGTCGGCCTCGAACAGCGTCGGCCCGTCCTCGCCGGGGAGCTGGCGGAACCCGGTGAACTTGTAGGTGATCAGCATCATCCGGTTGCGCCCGTTGGGCAGGTACTCGGCCAGCAGGCGGACGCCGGCCTCCCGGGCGCGGCGGCGCAGGTGGTTGATGATCACCCCGCCGACGCCGCGGGACATCACCCGGCAGGACATCAGCAGCAGCTTGACGGTCCAGGCGTCCCGGTCCTTGGCGAGCAGCACCAGGCCGATGGTCCCGTACGGGCCGTGCCGGTCCTCCAGCCGGGCGACCAGCAGTTCGTGGGTGTCCGAACGGCGGAAGGCGTCGAGCTCGTCGTAGGAGTAGGTGTAGCCGGTGGTGTTGAGCTGGTGGGTGCGGACGGTCAGTTCCTCGGCCCGGCGCAGGTCCTCCTCCTGAGCGGGGTGGATGGTGAGGGTCATGCCGAGGGTGGCGAGGAAGGCCTCCTGCGGGCCGGTGAACTCCTTCTCCACCCGGGTGCGCTCCTGGTCGGCGAGGTACATCTCGCGCCGCCGGGCGGAGTCGTCGGTGATGAACCGGGGTGAGAACTCCGGCCGGTCGGCGAGGCCGGCGGCCTCCGCGGCGTCGACGACCAGCAGTTCGGGGATCTCGAAGGAGACCTCGCCGCGTTCGAAGACGTCGTCGTCGACGAAGGCGAAGGCGTCCAGGCCGAGGTTGAGCGAGGTGGCGATGGAGCGGATCGACGAGGACTTCGCGTTCCAGTTGATCTGCGGGTAGAGGAAGTAGTCGAGCAGCCCGTGCCGGCGCAGCGCCGCGGTGGCGGCGTCGTGGTCGTTGCGGCTGGCGATCGAGTGCAGGATGCCGCGGCGGTCGAGCTCGACGATGACCTCGCGCAGACCGGGGCGCAGCGGCGCCTCGCCGTCCTCCAGCAGGATGCCGTCCCACACGGTGTGGTCGAGGTCCCAGACGACGCACTTGACGGTCTTGGCGGGCTTGTCGGCGGTGGTGCCGTCCTGCTGGCCGGCGGTGCCCTGGGAGGTCATGCCGTCACCCTTTCGGTGGGGGTGGTGCGCTGGCGGGAGTGGTAGGCGGATTCGGCGATGGTGGTCTGCTGGAGTTCGGTGCTGCCCTCGATGATCTCCATGACCTTGGCGTCCCGCAGGTAGCGCTGGACCGGGTAGCCGTCACCGCAGCCCTGGGCGCCGTGCACCTGGACGGCGTCCGAGGCGGAGCGGAACGCGGTGCGGGAGGCGTGGTACTTGGCGAGCCAGGTGGCGTGCAGGCTCTCGGTGGAGCGGTCCTGCCGCAGCCAGCCGGCCTGCTGGCAGAGCAGCCGGGCGGCGGCGGTGCCGGTGGCCATGTCGGCGATCATCCGCTGGACCAGCTGGTGGTCGCGGAGCCGGACGCCGAAGGTCTCCCTCCGGTCGGCGTGGTCGAGGGAGGCGTCCAGGCAGGCCTGGGCGAGGCCGACGCAGCCCCAGGCGACGCTGTAGCGGCCGAGTTCGAGGGCGCTCGCGGCGACGGCGGCCAGTCCGAAGCCGGGCCGGCCGAGCAGCGCGTCGGGGGCCACCAGGCAGTCCGCGAGGCTGAGTTCGGCGAGCATCGAGGCCTTGGTGCCGAGGATCCCGGTCACTGGTCGGACGGTCAGCCCGGGGGCGTCCCTGGGCACCAGGAAGGCGGCCTCCCGGCCGTCCAGGCGGGCGAACAGCAGGTACACGTCGGCGCGTTGGCCGAAGGTGATCCAGCGCTTCTCGCCGGTCAGCCGGAAGCCGTCGTCGGTGCGCCGGGCGGTGGTGCGCAGGGCCTTGACGTCACTGCCGGCGCCGGGCTCGGTGAGCGCGAAGGCGCCGATCGCCCCGCCGGTGGCGAACTTCGGCAGCCAGTGCTCGCGCTGCCGCTCACCGCCCCACCGGGCGACGGCGTACGAGGCCATGCCGTGCACGGTGACCAGGCTGCGCACGGACGAACAGCCGCGGCCGAGCTCCTCGTTGAGCAGGCCGAAGGTGATCGGGTCCAGTTCGGTGCCGCCGTACCCGGCCGGGACGGCGGCGCCCAGCAGGCCGCGGGCGGCGAACTCCTTGAGGAACTCCTCGGGGAGGCGTTCGGCGCGGTCCCAGGCGTCCGCGTGCGGGGCGACGGCCTCCCGGGTGAAGGCCTCGTACTCCTCCCGCGCCGCGGCCTGGCGCTCGGTCAGTTGCACTCTGATGGCCATCGGTTCCTCTCCTGCCTCGTCTCTGCGGTCGGGAAGGTCACGGGAGGGTCAGGAGTGCTGGGCGGCGCCGACGGCGGCGCGCTTGCGGGTGACGAGCGCGTCGATGGCGCGCACGGTGTTGAAGTTGGCCATCTCCAGGTCGTCGTCCTCGACGGTGATGTCGAACTCGCCCTCGACGAACAGCACCAGCTGCATGATGAAGAGCGAGTTGACGAATCCGGTGGCGAAGATGTCCTCGTCGTCGGTCAGCCGGTGCTCGCCGAAGAACTGGGCGAGGAAGGCGAGGATCTGCGGCTTGTGGTCGGCCGTCGTCATGGCGGGCGGTTCCTTCTTCTCGTTCGGGTGCCGGTGGCGGCTGGGGCTGGGACGTGCGGTCAGGCCAGGGTGGTGGCGTAGCTGTAGAAGCCCTGGCCGCTCTTGCGGCCGAGCAGGCCGGCGTCGACCATCCGGACCAGCAGCGGGCACGGCCGGTACTTGCTGTCGCTGAACGCGGTGTAGAGGCCCTCGACGGACTGCAGGATGGTGTCCAGTCCGATCAGGTCGGCGGTCTCCAGCGGGCCCATGGTGTGGCCGAAGCAGGTCTTGAAGATCCGGTCGACCTCCTCGGCACCCGCCACGCCCTCGTGGACGAGGTAGACGGCCTCGTTCACGGTGAGCATCAGGACCCGGTTGGTGACGAACCCCGGCGAGTCCTCCACCAGGATGCCCTCCTTGCCGAGTTGGGCCAGCAGGGTGCGGGCGGTGTCCACGGTCGTGGCGGAGGTGTGGTGACCGCGGATCATCTCCACGGTCGGCTTGAGCGGGACGGGGTTCATGAAGTGCATCCCGAGCACCCGGTCCGGCCGGAAGGTGGCCGCGCCGATCCGGGTGATCGGGATGACCGAGGTGTTGGCGGCGAACACCGTGCGCTCCGGGCAGACCGCGTCCAGGCGCTCGTACACGCCCTTCTTCAGCCCCCAGTCCTCGGTGATGTTCTCGATCACGAAGTCGGCCTCGTCGAAGCCCTCGTAGTCGGTGGTGAGGCTGATCCGCCCGAGGACGGTCCGCCGGTCCTCCTTCGGGCCCTTGGCGCCCAGCACCCGGCCGAAGCGCAGGCCCTGGGCGATGGTCCGCTCGGCGGCGGCGAGGATCTCCTTCGTCCGGTCGACGAGCAGGACCCGGTGGCCGGTCTGGGCGAGCGCCTGGGCCAGGCCGGTGCCCATGACTCCGGCGCCGACCACGCCGACCGTGTGGATGTCAGACATCTGCAGTGCTCCGCTTCTGTTCGGCCGGGGTGCCGGTCGTCGAGGTGCCGGCCCCCGGGGTGTCGGTCGTCGGTTCGGTGTCGAGGCGCCGCCGGAGCGCGGCGGCCTGCTCCGCGACGGTCAGCGTCTCGAAGAGGGCGTTCAGCGGCAGGTCGACGCCGAACCGGCGCCGGATCCGGGCCGCGAGCTGGAGGCCCAGCAGCGAGTGGCCGCCGAGCTCGAAGAACTCGTCGTGCACGCCGACGCGTTCGAGGCCGAGCAGTTCGGCCCACAGCCGGGCCAGCGCGGTCTCGGTGTCGTCCCGGGGCTCGGTGTACGCGGTGAGGATGCCGGGGCGCGGGTGGACGGCGGCGTCGTCCGCCGGTCCGTCCGCCGGGGCGCCCACCCGGTGGGCGCGGATGTCGGCGAACACGGCGTCCAGGTCCTTGGCGACCACGGCGACCTGCGGGCCGAGCCCGGCGGCGAGCAGCCGCAGCAGCGCCTCGACGCCTTCGGCGGGCCGGATGCCCTGGTCCAGGTGGTCGCGCAGCGGTCCGCCCTCGCCGGGCCGTCCGGAGGCGGGGGCGGCGGCGGGCGGGAAGCGGTAGGCGGCGGTCTCGCGGGAGGTGCCGTCTCGCAGCGCTTCCAGCCGGGTCTCCAGGTCGGCGACGCGCTTGAGGACGAAGTCCTCGACCCGGACGGTTTCCAGGCCGGTCTCGTCCAGCAGCGTGAAGTCCGCGGTGAAGGTCTCCTTGCCCCGCCGGTCCGCCTCGTGGAAGCGGTGGTGGCTGTAGATCCGGCGCGGCAGCGGGGCCAGCAGGGTGAGGCGGCCGTAGCGGAGCGGGATCCGGAACTCCTCGGCGAGGTTCATGCCGTGGAAGCCCGCACCGAGGTCGAGCAGGGACGGGTGGAGCGCGATCCGCTCCAGGTCGCCGCCGAACTCGGCGGGAAGTTCGAGCTCGGCCAGCGCCTCCTTCTCGCCGAGGTGCACCCGGCGCAGGCAGCGGGAGCGCGGGCCGAAGCCCATCGGGCCGGTGTGGGTGACGGCGCCGAGGTCGCGCATGCCGGCGCGGGCGATCAGCTCGGCGACGTCGTGGCGGCGGCGAGGGGCGGTGTCCTCGCCGACCGGGCCGACGGCGCCGGTCACGTGGACCTGCCAGCCGTCCTCGTCAGCCGGGCCGGCGCCGGTCTCGCGGCTGACCACCGCGAAGCGCGGCGGGGTGGGCCGCTTGTCCAGGACGACCCGTAGTTCGCGCTGCTGGTCCTCGCCGATGACCACCGGGGAGAGGAAGGTGACCTCGTCGAGCACCGCCCGGGCGTCGCCGCTCTGGTGCTCGTGGACGGCGCGGGCGAGTTCCAGGTGGCCGGTGCCGGGGACGACGGCGTTCCCCGCCATCCGGTGCTCGTCGATCAGCCAGGAGGTGGCGACGCTGAGCGCGACGGAGTAGACGGCGACGGCCCCGTCGTCGCGCAGGCACGCGTCGAGCAGCGGGTGGTCGACGGGGCCGGTACGGCCGTCGGCGGGCCGCTCGGCACCGGCACCGACGGTGCGGAAGGCCATGCCGACCTCCTGCCAGCCGTCCCAGTTCACCGACACGGTGCGCGGGCCGCCGGTGGCCTCGTTGTGCTGGGCCAGGGCGTCCAGGAAGGCGTTGGCGGCGACGTAGTCGATCTGCCCGACGCCGCCGGTCAGGGCGAGGCTGGAGGAGCAGTGGACGGTGAAGTCGGGGGCGAGCCGGCGGGCGAGCGCGTCGACCACCAGCCCGCCGCGGACCTTGGGGTCGAGCACCCGGTCGGCGGCCTCGGCCGTCTTGAGCTGGGCGAGCCCGGCGGCCGGGACGCCGGCGGCGTGCACGATGCCGTGGACGGCGCCGAACCGCCGCACCGCCTCGTCGGCGATCCGGTGCATGGCGGCGGAGTCGGTGACGTCGGCGGCCGCCGTCATCACCTGCGCACCGAGGCCTTCGAGTTCCAGCACGGCCCGGATCCGCTCCCCCGCCGCCCCGGCCCCGCGGTCGTCGGCGAGCAGGGCGTCCCAGCTCTCGCGGGGCGGCAGCGGGGTGCGGCCGACCAGGACGATCCGGGCCCGGGCGGCGGCCGCGAAGTGGCGGGCGAGGGAGAGGCCGACGCCGCCGAAGCCGCCGGTGATCAGGTAGACGCCGTCCTCGCGCAGCGGGGTGCGGCCGTCCGGGACGGCCTCCACCCGGACCGGCCGGTGGGTGCGCTCCCAGCGGCGGCGGCCGCGCAGGGCGGTGAGCGGCCTGGTCGGCTCGTCGAGGAGTTCGGCGTACAGCAGTTCGGTGTCCGCCGGCGTCCAGCTACCGCCGGGCGGCAGGGAGAGGTCGACGGCCCGGCAGACGGTGTCGGGCTGTTCCAGCGGCAGGACCAGGGCCGGGCCGGTGACGGTGGCCTTCTCCGGGGCGACGGGCTCGGTGCCGAGCACCGCGAAGGCGTCGCTGGAGACCACGGTGAGGTCCAGCGGGGCGCCGGGGGCGGTGGCGGTGAGGGCCTGGTCGAGCCGGAGCAGGCTGTGGAAGCCGCGTTCCAGCGTCTCCTCGGCGGAGCGGCGCGGGCCGACGCTCCACAGGTGGACGATCCGGCCGGGCGGCCCGCCGTCGGCGGTGAGCCGTTCGACCAGCCGCCGGTGGTCGGCGGCACTGCCGGGGGCCAGCTCGTAGCCGCCGTCAGGGAGTTCGCGCCAGCCCAGGGCCGCCCGCGCGGTGGTGACGCGGTGGCCGTCGGCGCGCAGCCGGGCGGCGAGCGCCTCGCCGACGCCCTCCTCGTCGGTGAACAGCAGCCAGCTCCCGGCCGCCGGGGCGGTGGCCGCCGGACGCGGCGGCAGCGACTCCCAGACGGGGGTGTGGAACCAGTCCGCGAGGTCCGCCCGCCGGGCGAGGGAGGGCGCGGCCTTGCGGGGCGCGGGGTCGATCCAGTGCCGGGTCTCCTCGAACGGGTACGGCGGCAGGGCGACCCTGGAGGCGGCGTTGCCGCCGCTGACCGCGGACCAGTCCAGGTCCACGCCGGCGGCCCACAGCCCGCCGGCGGTGTTCAGCAGGAACCGCTCCTCGCCCTGCCGGTCGAAGCGGCCCGGCATGGAGGCGACGGCCACGCCCGGCGCGGCGGAGGCGGGCCGCAGCTGCAGGGCCAAGCTGGTCAGGGACTGGCCGGGGCCGGTCTCCAGCAGGATCCGCCCGGGCTGCTGCCACAGCCGGCCGATGCCGTCGGCGAAGCGCACCGGCCGGCGCAGGTGCCGCACCCAGTACGCCGGGTCGGTGACCAGCTCGGCGTCCGCCCAGTCGCCGGTGACGTTGGAGACGTACGGGACGGTCGGCGGGTGGAGGGTGACCCCGGCGGCGAGCTCGGCGAACTCGGCCACGATGGGGTCCATCATGTGCGAGTGGAAGGCGTGGGTGGTCTGCAGCTGCCGGGCGGCGACGCCGTCCGCGGCGAGCCGGGCCTCCAGCGCGCCGACCGCCTCGGCGGTGCCGGCCACCACGCACAGCGCGGGCCCGTTGACGGCGGCCAGGGAGAGGCCGTCGTCCAGCAGGCCGAGGACGCGCTCCTCGGCCAGCGGCACGGCCAGCATGGCGCCCGCGGGCAGGCCGTCGATCAGCCGGGCGCGGTGCGCGACCAGCTTCAGGGCGTCGTCCAGCGAGAGGACGCCGGCCAGGTGCGCGGCGGTGTACTCGCCGATGCTGTAGCCGATCAGCGCGCTCGGCCGCACGCCCCAGGACTCCCAGAGCCGGGCCAGGGCGTACTCGACGGCGAAGGTCGCGGGCTGGGCGTAGCGGGTGCGGTCGAGCTCGGTGCGCTCCGCGGCGGCCGGGCCGCGGCGCAGCATCCGGCGCAGGTCGGGGCCGGCGGGCGCGGTGTCCGGCGCCCCGGCGTGGTGGAGCAGCTCGCGCAGGTCGATGCCTAGGTGCGGGCGGAAGCCCTCGGCGCAGCGGTCGAGGGCCTCGCGGAACGCCGGTTCGGTGGCGTGGAGTTCGCGCCCCATGCCGATGCGCTGCTCGCCGAGTCCGGGGAGGACGAAGGCGACCTGGCGGGGCGTGCCGTCGTGGTGGCCGGTGCGGACGGCGTTCGGGGCGCGCTCGCGCAGGGCGCGGGCGGCCTCGGCGGTGGACTCGGCGATCAGGAAGCGGCGGTGGCCGTAGTGACGGCGGCCGGTCTGCAGGGTGCGGGCGGTGCCGGCCAGGTCGGGGGCGGCGGCGCCGTCGAGGCGGTCGGCCAGCCGGTCGGTGGCGGCCTCCAGGGCGGTGGCGGTGCGGGCGGTGACCGGCAGCAGGACGCGGGCGCGGCCGGGCTCGCGGCGGGCGGCGGCGGGGGCCTCCTCCAGGACGACGTGGGCGTTGGTGCCGCCCATGCCGAAGGAGCTGACGCCGGCCCGGCGCGGGCCCGGCCCGGCCGGCCAGTCGGTGAGCCGGGTGTTGACCCGGAACGGGACGGAGCCGAAGTCGATGGCCGGGTTGGGGACGTCGAAGTGCAGGCTCGGCGGGATCTGCCGGTGCTGGAGCGCCAGCACGGTCTTGATCAGCCCGGCGACGCCCGCGGCGGCGTGGGTGTGGCCGATGTTGCCCTTGACCGCGCCGATCGCGCAGCTGCCGGGGGCGAGACCGCGGAAGACCTGGGTCAGGGCCTCGATCTCGATCGGGTCGCCGAGCGGGGTGCCGCTGCCGTGGGTCTCGACGTAGCCGATGGTGGCCGGGTCGACGTCGGCGGTGTCCAGGGCGGCGCGGATCACCCGGGCCTGGCCGGCCACACCGGGGGCGGTGAAGCCGATCCGCCGGGCGCCGTCGTTGCCGACGGCCGAGCCCTTGATCACGGCCCGGATCGGGTCGCCGTCGGCGAGGGCGTCCTCCAGCCGCTTGAGCACCACCATGCCCGCGCCGTTGGCGGCGACGGTGCCCTGCGCCGTGGCGTCGAAGGGCCGGCAGTGGCCGTCGGCGGAGAAGATACCGCCGGGCTGGAACAGGTAGCCCTGGTGCTGGTGGGCGCGGACCGTCGCGCCGCCCGCGAGCGCGGTGTCGCAGGCCCCGCTGAGCAGCGCCTGGCAGGCCAGGTGGACGGCGACCAGGGACGTGGAGCAGGCGGACTGGACGGTGAGGGCCGGACCGGACAGGTCCAGCTTGTAGGCGATCCGGGTGGCCAGGAAGTCCTTCTCGTTGGCGATGTTCCGGGCGAACACCTCGCCCGGGTCCTCGCCGTCGATCCGGCCGTCCACGTGGTCGACGTAGCTGTTGTAGTAGGTGCCCGCGTACACCCCGACCGGGCCGGGCACCGCGAGCGGGTCGTGACCGGAGTCCTCCAGGGCCTCCCAGGCGCACCGCAGCAGCACCCGGTGCTGGGGGTCCATCAGGTCGGCTTCCTTCGGGCTCATGCCGAAGAAGTCGGCGTCGAAGCGGTCGGCGTCCGCCAGGACGCCTTGCGCGGCGACGTAGTCGGGGTCGTTGCGCAAGGCCTCGGGAACGCCCTGGGCGGCGAGTTCCTCGGGGGTGAAGAAGGTGATCGACTCGGTGCCGGTGCGCAGGTTCTCCCAGTACTGCTCGGGGCCGTCGGCCCCGGGGAAGCGGCAGGCGAGGCCGATGACGGCGATCTCCAGGCCGGTCGTGTCGTCGCTGTGCTCCATCAGCCGTTCTCCTTCCGTGCGCCGGCCCGCCGTTGGTCGAGCTGGCGGCGCAGCCGGTCGCGGCCGCGGTCGAGCCGCTCCCGGGCGGCGGGGGCGGCGTCGCCGGGCCTGCCGGGCCCGGCGGGTTCCCCGGCCAGGTGCGCGGCGAGGGTCTCGACCGTCGGGCACATGGTCAGCGTCAGGAGCGGGACGTCGCGACCGAGTTGCTCGCCGAGCCGGGCCGCGACGCGCTTGAGGAGCAGCGAGTTGCCGCCGAGGTCGAAGAAGTTGTCCTCGACGCCGAACTCCTCGGTGCCGAGCACCTCGGACCAGACGGCGGCGATCCGCCGGGCCAGCGGGTCGGCGGGGGCGGCCCGGTGGCCGGGCGCGACGGCGGCCGTGGTCAGGCGTTCGGCCAGCCGCAGGCGCTGCACCTTGCCGGTGGGGCTGCGCGGCACGTCGTCGACGACGAACACCCGGCTGGGGACCTTGAAGTCGGCGAGCCGTTCCCGGGCGTACTCGCGCAGGTCCCGCTCGATGACGAGGGCGCCGGGCTGCGGGACGACGGCCACCGCGACGTCCTCGCCCAGGGTGGGGTGCGGGACGCCGAAGGCGACGGCGAGCTTGACGGTGGGGTGGCCGGCCAGGACGTCGTCGATCTCGACCGGGGAGACCTTGGAGCCGCCCCGGTTGATGATCTCCTTGCTGCGCCCGACCACGTACAGGTAGCCGTCCTCGTCGAGCCGCCCCTCGTCGCCGGTGCGCAGCCAACCATCCGTGAAGGCCCGGGAGTTGGCCTCGGGGTTGGCCTCGTAGCCGGCCATCACGTTGGCGCCGCGGATGGCGATCTCGCCGGACTCGCCGGCCGGTACGGGGCGGCCGGCCTTGTCCAGTACGGCGACCGGGCCGCCGACCGGCAGGCCGACCGAGCGGAGCTTGCGCCGGCCCGGCGGCAGCGGGTTGCTGGTGACCAGAGAGCCAGCCTCGGTCATGCCGTACGCCTCGATGACCGGGGCGTGGAAGGCCTCCTCCAGGGCGGTGAGGGTCGGGCCGGGCAGCGGCGCGGAGGCGGAGCGGATGAATCGGAGCCGGCTGGCGGCGAGGACCTCTCGGTGGTCGTCGGCGACGGACAGCAGTGCCTGGTGCATGGCGGGCACGGCGGTGTACCAGGTCGGGCGGAACCGCTCCAGCCAGGTGTAGAAGCCGGTGTCGCTGAAGCCGGGCGTGCAGACGATGCCGGCGCCGCGGACCAGGGTGGCCAGCAGGGTGCTGGTCAGGCCGTGGGCGTGGAACAGCGGCATCGGGTTGAGGCAGAGGTCCCGCTCGTCGAGGGCGAAGGCGGCGCCGGTGTTGCGGGCGGCGACGTGCAGGTTGGCGTGGGTGAGCGGGACGAGCTTGGGCCGGTCGGTGGTGCCGGAGGTGTGCAGGATCAGCGCGGTGTCCTCGGGGCCGGCGGGGCCGCCGTCGGCGGCGGCGACCGGTGCGCCCGGGTCGGCGCAGTGCAGCTCGAAGACGCCCGCGGGGGTGCCGGGTCGGGAGCTGAGCTCGATGATCCGGATGCCGAGTCGTCGGGCGACCGCCACGGCGGGCGAGTCGTCCCCGGCTTCGATCAGCAGGGCGTCGGCCCGCATGTCGGCGAGGTAGAAGGCGAACTCCTGCTCCCGGTACGCGGGGTTGAGCGGGGCGCTCTGGGCGTGGGCGGCCGTGCCGAGGAACGCGGTGGCGAGGTCGGGCCCGTTGGGCAGCACCAGGGCGACCCGGTGGGGGCGGCCGATCCCGAAGGAGTTCAGCGCCTGCCCGATCTCCTCGATCCGCTCTGCGAGCGCCCGGTAGGTGAGCGGGGTCCGGTCGGGTGCGAGGAGGGCGGCGGCGTCCGGCCGGGCGGCGGCCCGGTCGGCGATCAGTCGGCTGAGGCCGGTGATCGGGGCGTCCTCGGTCACGGTCATCTCCCAGTTGCTTCGTTGGTCGGGGTTCAGCGCGTCGGCAGTTCGGCCACCGCCCAGGCGGTGGCCGGCCGGCCGGTGGTGGTCCGGGTGCCGGTGCGGACCAGGGCTCGGCGGGGGCCGCCGTCCGGCGGGTCGGCTCCGGCGATCTCGACGGTCAGGCGGTGGGGCGCGGCGTCGGCGGCGGGGTGCAGGCGGTAGCGCCGGGGCGGGATCCGGGCGAAGCCGTGGCCGGAGGCCTTCGCCAGGGCCTCCTTGACGCACCACAGGTGCAGCGGCCGGACGGGGCCGCAGGCCCGGCGCAGGGCATCGAGCTCGGCCGGGGTGCCGAAGCGGTGCAGGTTGCGCTCGGCGGTGGCCCATTCGGTCTCGGCGTCGACGCCCAGCCCGGCCGGCGCCGCGTCGTCGGCCGGTTCGCCGCGGCGCAGCGCCACCACCACCTGCTCGGCGGTGTGCGCGACGGAGAACTGCACCGCGGGCCGCAGGGCGGCGCCGTCCCAGCTGACCTGCCGGACGGCGCCCGGCCCGGCCAGCCCGATCCGCCGGTGCGCGTCGGGCAGGTCGGGCACCACACCGAGCCGGACCAGGCCGGTCCTCAGCGCCTGCCGGGCCGCGTACCACTGGTCCTGGCGGGCGGCGCCGGTGTGACCGCTGCGCTGGTGGGCGGCCTGCGCCGCGCCGCTCCGGACCTCGTCCCACAGCAGCCGCACCCCGGTCACCGCCGTACGGGAACGGGTTCGCGCACCACGTCCGCCAGGCTGCGCACGCCCGGCCCGGCGGTGGCCGCGTACCGGATCGCGCGCAGCACACCGGGCAGGAAGGCGCGGCGGTCGGCCATCCGGTGCAGGACCTCGACGTGCTCGCCGCTGCCCGCCGCGACCACCCGGTGCTCGCTCAGGGCGTCGCCGAGGCGGAAGGACGTGATGTCGGGGGCGGGCGCGCCGGGGCCGCGGGCGCCCTGCCAGGCGGCGGCGAGGTGACGGGCGGTGCTGCTGGGGCGGTCCCGCTTGCCGGCGAAGTGCAGGTCGCCGACGCCCGCGTTCCAGCTGTCGTCGGACTGGGCGGCGAGTTCCTCGACGAAGCGGGTGACGGCCAGCAGGGCGAGACTGAAGTTGGCGGCGACCACGACGGCCCGGCTGCGGCCGACCTCCGCCAGCAGCCGCTGGTGCCGGTCGCCGAGGCCGCTGGTGCCGATGACCAGCGCGCAGGGCACGGTGCGGGCCTGGTCGAGCAGTTCGGCGGTGGCCTCCTCGGCGGTGAAGTCGACGACCACCGGCTCCGGGTCGGGGAGGTCGGCGAGGCGGTGCACCACCGGCGCGGGCGGATCCGGTTCGGCCGGGCCGGGCGCCGGGGGCCGGAGGCTGAGCCGGGCGGACAGCGCGAGGTCGGGGGCGTCCAGGACGGCCTGCCGGACGACGCCCGCCATCCGGCCGGTCAGGCCGCAGACGGCGACGGGGACGGTCATGCGCCGACCGCCTCCGGGACCAGGCCCATCCGGCGGGCGAGTTCGTTCTCGACGACGCGGCGGCCGCCGAAGTGGGCCTGGAGGACGGCGTCGGGCCAGTCGGCGTCGTCCGCCGGGGCGTGTTCGAGGCCGAGTTCGGTGGCCATGTCCTCGGCGGTCCGGGCGGCCCGCTGGATCAGGTCGACGGCGCTCAGCAGGATGGCGAGGACGGCCTGGCCGCCGGGCTCCTCGGACTTGAACCCCGCCCCGAACCGGGCGGCGGCCGATGCCAGCGAGATCTCGATCTCCAGCTTGCTGAGTTCGTGGGCCAGGTACTGGGAGGTGGACAGCGCCTCGACGCCCTCGCCGGCCCGGGCCAGCGCCCGGCGCAGGTCGGCGACGACCCGGGCGGGCCAGGCCAGGGCGCGGCGGGCGAACGCCCAGGCGTACGTGTCGAGGGCTGCCGTCAGCTCCCCGCCGGGCGCCCAGTCGACCGGGCGGGACAGCGCGGCGGCGGGGGCGCCGTCCAGTTCGGCCCAGCCCCAGCCGGCGGCCCGGCCCGCCCCGTGCAGCCGGACGCCGGCCGCGTCGTGCGGGACCAGCGCCAGCCTCGTCCCGCCGTCCAGCCGGACCGGGACCAGGGACGCCTCGGCGTCCTGGACGGCGTACCGGTAGCGACCGTGCAGCAGCGTCCGGCCGCCTTCCCGGTCGGCCCGGACGGCGGGGGCGGTGAGGCTGAGCAGGGCGTTGGGGGTGAACAGGCCGAGCGCGGCCGTGACATGGCCCGCGCGGATGCCGTCGATCAGCGGGGCGGTGTCGTCGAAGGCGTCGAGCAGCGGTAGGACGCCGTGCACCTGTTCGGTGAGCGCGGCGGCCACGGCGAAGGGCGTGGTCTCCCAGACCCGGTCCAGGGCCCCGTCCAGTTCCTCGGCCGGCGGCAGTTCGAGCCCGCGGCCGGTCAGCAGCCGGTGCAGGGCGGTGCGGGCCTGGTCCGCGGCGGTCATGCGCGGCCTCCCTCGGCGAGCCGGGCACGGACGAACCGGACGATCGAGTCGACGGAGTACAGGTGCTCGGGATCGGCCTCGGGGTCGATCACGGCGTCGTAGCGCTGCTCCAGCACCTCCATCAGGTTGATGTAGCCGATGGAGTTGACGCCGGCCCGGTCGAGTTCGCCGTCCGCGGCGCGCAGGTCGGCGACGGTGACGACCCGTCCGGTGGCGGTCTCGACGAGCAGTTCGATCTCCTCGCGCAGGGCCGTGTCGGTCCGGGCCGCCTCGTTCGCCGTACTCATGCGCCCACCTCGCTCCGCTCGGCGAGCGCTTCGCACCACGCGCACGCCTCGATGGTCCGCTCACTTCGTTCGCTCATGCGTGCTTCTCCGGTTCCTCGGGGGCTTCGTCGGCGGCGCGGACGTCCTGGACCAGGCGGCGCAGTTCGGTCATCCGGGCCTTGCCGACGGTCGATCGGGGGATGGCGGGGAGGAAGGTCACCCGTCCGGGCACCTTGAACGGCGCGAGGCGGGCGCGGCAGGCGTCGACGACCCCGGTGCGGCCGATCCGGCCGGTGCCGGCCAGTGCGGCGTGCAGGACGGTCTCCCCGTTGGCGTCGGTGTCGGCGAACACGGCGGCGTCGGTGACGCCGTCGAGGGCGAGCAGGGTGCGTTCGATCTCGGCCGGGTCGATCTTCCGGCCGGCCAGGTTGATCGGCCCGCCGAGCCGGCCGGTGACGAACAGCCGCCCGTCGACCAGGTGGCCGAGGTCTCCGGTGCGGTAGTAGCCGTCGGGGTCGAGCCGTTCGGCGAGGGCACCGGGGGCGTTCAGGTACCCGGCCGCCATCGAGGCGGTGCGAACCCTCACCTCGGTCTCGCCGGTGGGCAGTTCGACGGCCTTGACGGAGACGCCGGGCAGGGCGGTGCCGAGGCCTTCGGAGCGGTCGGGCTCGCGTTCGTAGGTGCAGGGGCCGGTCTCGGCGATGCCGTAGTAGTCGGCGATCCGCACGCCGTACCGGGACTCGAACCCGCGCCGCACCTCGGGGTCGAGGACGGCGGCCGCGGAGACGGCCCGGGTGACGGTGGCGAACGCGTCGACGTCGGCGCGGACCGCGTCGGCGAGCAGCCGGTAGGCCAGCGGGAAGGCCACCAGCCTGGTCGCGGCGGCTCGGGTGACGGCCCGGGAGATGCCGCCGGAGGTGGGCAGGCCCTGGTAGAGGTGGAGTTCGGCGCCGACCTTGAAGACCGGCAGCAGCGAGGTGTTGAACGCCAGCCCGTTGGTGAAGCCGGCCAGGCACAGCACCCGGTCGCCGGGGCCGAGGCCGGTGCCCGCCGCCCAGGTGTCCGCGGCGGCGATCACCGCGTCCGCGGTGAACTCCAGGCACTTGGGGGCGCCGGTGGTGCCGGAGGTGAACCGGCAGGTGGCGGTCGACGGCCGGGCCTCGGGCGCCCCGGCTGTGGGGGGCAGCACGGCCAGCGACAGCGCGCTGTCCGGGACGGCCCGGGTCCCGCCGCCGAGCGGGAACGGCTCCTTGCCGTCGAACAGGAAGGCCGGGACGCCGCAGCTGGTCCGGATGCCCTCCAGTTCGGCGGCCCCGAAGGTCGCGTCGATCAGGAACGGCAGTCGTCCGGCCACCAGCAGGGCGTAGTACGAGACCAGGTAGTCGATGCTGTTGGCGGCGTGCACGCCGACGTTGACCAGGTCCGGCCCGAGCAGCGCGTCCAGGGCGCGGGCGCGTTCCCGGACCAGGTCGGCGAACCGGGCGTAGGTCAGTTCCCGGCCGGCCGCGACGACGGCCCGCCGATCGCCGTGCCGGTCGCAGGCCGCCAGGAACGCGGCGCCGAGCCGCTGCGCTCCGTCAGCCACGGCGGGCTCCGTCCGTTCCGGCGGGCGCGAGTTCGAGCTCGGCCCGGCAGGCCATGCTGTGGTTGGCGATGGTCAGCATGGTGGTCTGGCTGCCGCCGGACATCCGGAAGCCGCGCAGCTGGGCGTGGGCGCGCAGCGAGGGGCTGTCCCACATGTAGCCCGCGCCGCCCTCCAGGTCGGTGGCGAGGACGGCCAGCTCGTTCGCCTTCTCCACGCAGAACCACTTGAGCTCGGCGATCTCGGGCACGGTGCTGCCCCCGGCGGTGACCCGCAGGTACGCGTCGGCGATGCCGGCCTCCATCAGCTCCTGGTGGGCACGGGCCCGGGCCAGCGCGTGGGAGTTGACCGGCCAGGCGCCGAGCGGTCGGCCGCCGAGGCTGCGCCCGCGCACGTACCCGGTGATGTGCTCCAGCAGCGCCCGGTGGGTGAAGAAGGCGTCGGCGGCGATCAGCAGGCGCATCCGGGACATCACCCGGTTCCAGCGCATCAGCTGGCTGACGCCGCTGCGCGAGACCACCTGCTCGGCGGCGACCCGGGCACCGTCGAACTCCACCAGGGCGGAGTCGACGCTGCGGGTGCCGAGCTTGTCGTACACCTGGGTGACCCGCACGCCCGGGGTGGACTTCTCCACCGCGATGATCGCGGGCGCGCCGTCCAGGACGGCGCTGACGAAGCACAGGTCGGCGGTGGCGCCGTTGATGACGAACTTCTTCCGGC